>NZ_JBEYZW010000014.1:0-111719 GCF_040646215.1 Streptomyces sp. NPDC046215
GGTTTCGGCTGAGCTCAGCCGAAACCAGCCCGTCCGGCGTTTGAGGACGCGCCCGAAGGGCGCTCGCTGTCGTCGACGGGAAGGCCCCGTACGGGCCCGCCGCACAGTCCGTAGAATCGTGCCCACCATGGCCTACCTCGACCACGCCGCCACCACCCCGATGCTCCCGGAGGCGGTGCAGGCGATGACCGCCCAGCTCGCCGTCGCCGGGAACGCCTCCTCGCTGCACGCCGCCGGGCGGCGGGCGCGCCGCACCGTCGAGGAGTCGCGCGAAACGCTCGCCGCGGCGCTCGGCGCGCGCCCCAGCGAAGTGGTGTTCACCGCGGGCGGCACCGAAGCGGACAACCTCGCCGTCAAGGGCCTGTACTGGGCCCGCCGGGACGCCGACCCGGCCCGCACGCGCATCCTCGCCAGCCCCGTGGAGCACCACGCCGTCCTCGACGCCGTGCACTGGCTCGCCGAGCACGAGGGCGCGACCGTCGAGTACCTCCCCGTCGACTCCGTCGGGCGGGTGCACGCCGACACGCTCCGCGAGGCCATCGCCCGCAACCCCGACGACGTCGCCCTCGCCACCGTGATGTGGGCCAACAACGAGATCGGCACCGTCATGCCGGTCCGGGAACTGGCCGACGCCGCGGCCGCCTTCGGCATACCCCTGCACGCCGACGCGGTCCAGGCGTTCGGCCAGCTCGACGTCGACTTCGCCGCCTCGGGACTGGCCGCCATGACCGTCAGCGGCCACAAGGTCGGCGGCCCGTACGGCATCGGCGCCCTCCTCCTGGGCCGCCAGTACGCGCCCGTCCCCCTGCTGCACGGCGGCGGCCAGGAGCGGCACGTGCGCTCCGGCACCCTCGACGTACCGGCCATCGCGGCCTTCGCTGCCGCGGGCACCCTCGCCGCCGAGCGGCGCCCGGACTTCGCCCGCGAGGTCGGCGCCCTGCGCGACCAGCTGATCACGGCCGTCCGGGCCGCCGTGCCGGACGCGGTGCTCGGCGGCGACCCGGATCCGGCGGGCCGGCTGCCCGCCAACGCCCACTTCTCCTTCCCCGGCTGCGAGGGCGACTCCCTGCTGCTGCTCCTGGACGCCCAGGGCATCGAGTGCTCCACGGGCTCCGCCTGCACGGCGGGCGTGGCCCAGCCCAGCCACGTGGTCCTGGCCACGGGCACGGACCACGACCTGGCCCGCGGCACGCTGCGCTTCTCCTTCGGCCACACGTCGACGGAGGCGGACGTCCGCGCGGTGGCCCAAGCGATCGGACCGGTGGTCGAGCGGGCGCGTACGGCGGGGTTGAGTTAGGGGCGGAAAATCCAGCCCGTCCGGGGGCACCTCCCAGCGTTAGCTGGGGGAGCTTGAGGACACCGCGCGGCAGCGCGGAAGGGGTCCGGGGCGCAGCCCCGGGAAACGGTGAAAGGGCGGGACCGGGGCCTCCTCACCCGAACCCGTACCCTGGTGAGGCTATGACTGACTTCCCCGGTGCCCCTGACCCCCGCGCCCCCCGCCAGGGGCTCCGCGTACTCGCCGCCATGTCCGGCGGCGTCGACTCCGCCGTCGCCGCGGCCCGTGCCGTCGAGGCCGGGCACGACGTGACCGGTGTGCACCTCGCGCTGTCCGCGAACCCGCAGTCCTTCCGGACCGGCGCTCGCGGCTGCTGCACCATCGAGGACTCGCGCGACGCCCGCCGCGCCGCCGATGTCATCGGCATCCCCTTCTACTGCTGGGACCTCGCCGAGCGGTTCCGCGAGGACGTCGTCGAGGACTTCATCGCCGAGTACGAGGCCGGGCGCACGCCCAACCCGTGCCTGCGCTGCAACGAGAAGATCAAGTTCGCGGCGCTGCTGGACAAGGCCCTCGCGCTCGGCTTCGACGCGGTCTGCACCGGTCACTACGCGACGGTCGTGCTCAAGGACGACGGCAGCCGCGAGCTGCACCGCGCGAGCGACATGGCCAAGGACCAGAGCTACGTCCTCGGCGTCCTGGACGAGCAGCAGCTCGCCCACGCGATGTTCCCGCTGGGCGACACGCTCACCACGAAGGACGAGATCCGCGCGGAGGCGGAGCGCCGCGGCCTCGCGGTGGCGAAGAAGCCCGACAGCCACGACATCTGCTTCATCGCCGACGGTGACACCCAGGGCTTCCTCGCGAAGCACCTCGGCACCGCCGAGGGCGACATCGTCGACGAGTCGGGCGCCACGATCGGTACGCACGAGGGCGCGTACGGCTTCACCATCGGCCAGCGCAAGGGCCTGCGCATCGGGCACCCCGCGCCGGACGGCAAGCCGCGCTATGTCCTGGACATCTCGCCGGTGAACAACACGGTGACGGTCGGCCCGGTGGAGGCCCTGGACGTCACCGCCCTGACCGCGATCAAGCCGCGCTGGTGCGGGACGGCCCCCGAGGGCCCCGGCACGTACACCGCCCAGCTGCGCGCGCACGGCGGTGAAACCGAGGTGACGGCCGAGCTGTGCGGCGACGAACTGCGGGTGACCTTCACCGAGCCGGTCCGCGGCGTGGCCCCCGGCCAGGCGATCGTCCTCTACGACGGCACCCGCGTCGTCGGCTCGGCCACCATCGCGACGACGGTGCGCCGCACCGCCGCGCAGCCGGCGCACAGCGCCTGACCCGCGCGGCGGGCGCCGCTGTCAGGACTTGGTGCGCACCACGTTGGTGACGGTGCAGCGGATGATGCCGCCGGTGGAGCCCGCCTTCGGCACGTACGGGGTGGAGACGTCGAGCGTGTCGGTCCGGCCCGGGCCGACGTAGGGCATCGTCGGGTTCCGGGTGCCGACGAGGGCGCCGTCCGGACCGGTGAACTTCATGCTGATCCGGTAGGTGTACGTGTCCGTGGTGCTGGTGTTGGTGGCGTTCAGCTTCGCGGTGATGCCGAGGCGCTCGGAGTAGGTGCAGCTGGCGATGCGGATGTCACGCATGGTGCCCGAGCTGCCGGTGCCGCCCGTCGTGACGCCGCTGGTGCCGCCGTTCGTGGTGCTGCCCGTGGTGCCGCCGGTGGTGGTGCCGCCCGAGGTCAGGTCGCCGGTGGTGCCCGCGGACGTGGTGCCCCCGGACGACAGCCCGGCGGAGGAGTCGCCTCCGGTGGTGCCGCCCGACGTCGAGCCGCCCGAGGTGGAGGACGAGCTGCTGCTGTGGCCACCGCCGCCGCAGCTGCCGCCGTGACTGCCGCGCGCGCCGGTCAGGGCGACTACTGCAATGGCGAAGACCGCGGCCGCGCGGACATGACGAAGCTTCACGCTGAGAACTCCCCCGATGAATTGGCTTGATTCCATGCTCGCTTGACGAGCGCACGTCAGGCTAACAACGCGCTTACATGGCGCCAAACCAAGCCGCGGTCTGTGACGAAGCCGCAACGGAACAGGGCCGCAACCCTGACAGGGAGTGGCTCAAAACCGCCCAGATCGCTGCACCGGTCCCGCCGGGCGTAGCGTGACCCGCATGAACATCACCGTCTTCTGCTCCGCCGCCGACCTCGACGACCGCTACACCGGACCGGCCCGCGAGTTCGCCGAGCTCATCGGCCGCGGCGGCCACACGCTGGTGTGGGGCGGCTCGGAATCCGGGCTGATGAAGGTCATGGCCGACGGTGTGCAGGACAACGGCGGCCGGCTCGTGGGGATATCGGTGGAGTTCCTCGCCGCGAAGGCCCGTCGCGATGCCGACGAGATGGTCTTCGCCAAGGACCTCGCCGAGCGCAAGGCACTGCTGCTCGCCCGGGGCGACGCCGTGGTCGTCATGGTCGGCGGCACCGGCACGCTGGACGAGGCCACGGAGATACTGGAGCTGAAGAAGCACGGGATGCACACCAAGCCCGTGGTGCTGCTGAACGCCGCCGGCTTCTACGACGGGCTCAAGCAGCAGTTCCAGCGCATGGAGGACGAGGGCTTCCTGCCGCTCCCCCTCACCGAGCTGGTGTTCTTCGCCGAGGACGGCGTCGGGGCACTGGCCTACCTGGAGGAGTCCGCCGGTCTGGAATAGGGCAGGGTGGGGGTATGGCAACACATCTGATCACCGGTTCCGGCTCGGGCATCGGCGAGGCCGTCACCGACCGGCTGCTCGAGCGCGGCGACGAGCTGTACCTCTTCGCCCGGGACGCCGGCCGCGCCAAGGAGCTGGCCGCCCGCTTCCCCGGCGCCCGCACCCTCGTGGCCGACCTCTCCAACCCCGACCGCATCGCCTGGGCGCTCAGCAAGCAGACGCTGCCCGACCACGTCGACTCGTTCCTGCACATCGCGGGCGTCTGCGAGCTCGGCACGATCGGCGACATGGGGACCCGCGCCTGGAACCGCACGCTGGCCGCCAACCTCATCGCCCCGGCCGAGCTCACCCGCCTCTTCCTGCCGCAGCTGCGGATCAGCAAGGGCCACGTCGTCTTCGTCAACTCCGGCGCCGGGCTGCACGCCCACGCCACCTGGGGCCTGTACGCGGCGAGCAAGCACGGCCTCAAGGCCGTCGCGGACTCCCTGCGCGCCGAGGAGCACGGCAACGGCGTCCGCGTCACCAGCGTCTACCCGGGCCGGACGGCGACGCCCATGCAGGAGAAGGTGCACCAGCAGGAGGGCAAGGACTACGACGCCGCGCGGTGGATCGACCCGCAGTCGGTGGCGCGGACGATCCTGCTCTCCCTCGACCTGCCGCGCGACGCGGAGATCAACGACCTGACGGTCCGGCCGGGCCGCTGAGACCGCCGCCTCGGCCCGGCCCGGGAGCGGCGTCCCTCGTCGTCGAGCGGGCTTGGCACCGGGGCCGGAGCGGACGAGCGTCCCCCTGCGCCGTCGCGCCGGAGCAGGCACACACGCTGAACGGCCCCCGGGGTGACACCGTCCCGGGCGGCCTCTCGCGCCGGGCGCTCCCGCCGGGGCGCCCGGCATCCGGCCGGTCTCGTACGCTTCCTGCGTGAGCGAGAAGAGCAAGTTCAGCTGGGGCGCCGGGATCGCCACCGGGGTCGGGTCCATGCCCGGAGGCGACGCCCGGGAAGCCGCGAAGACCGTCACGGGGTCCCTGGAGGCCCTGCCGTACCTGCCGGAGCTGCCCGCCCGCGGGCCCGGCGCCGACATGATCGGACGGACCGCCGGGATGCTGGTGGACGTCTACGCGCACGTCGAGCCCAGCGGGTGGCGGATCGGCGACCGGCCCGGCCGCGACACCAAGCGCGCCCGGTCGTGGCTGGGGGAGGACCTCGACGCCCTGGAGGAGTACACCCAGGGCTACGAGGGTGTCCTGAAGGTCTCGGCCGTCGGCCCCTGGACCCTGGCCGCCGCGCTGGAACTGCACGGCGGCGAGGCCGCCCTGGGCGACCCCGGGGCCTGCCGCGACCTCGCCGGCTCCCTCGCCGAGGGGCTGCGCGACCACCTCGCCGACGTGCGCCGCCGGGTGCCCGGCGCCTCGCTGGTCCTCCAGCTCGACGAGCCGTCGCTGACCGCGGTGCTCACCGGGCGGGTCCGCACGGCCAGCGGCTACCGCACCTACCGGGCCGTCGACCGGGCCGTCGTCGAGGGCGCGCTGCGGGACCTGGGGGCGATGGCGCGGGACACGGCCGGCGCCCAGGTCGTCGTGCACTCGTGCGCCCCGGCCGTGCCCTTCGCGCTGCTGCGCCGGGCCGGCGTCGACGGCATCTCCTTCGACTTCTCGCTGTTCACCGAGCGTGAGGAGGAAGCGGTGGGAGAGGCCGTGGAGGCGGGCACCAAGCTCTTGATGGGCGTGGTGCCGGGCGCCGAGGGCGCCGCCGGTCCATTGTCAGACCCTGCCGGTAGCGTCATGGGTGTCAGGACGCTGTGGCGCAGGCTGGGGCTGTCGCCGGGGACTCTCGCGGAGTCCGTGGTGATCACTCCCTCGTGCGGGCTCGCGGGCGCTTCGCCCGCATATGCCCGGGCGGCGCTCGCGCACTGCGTCCGGGCGGCGAGATCACTCGCGGACAACCCTGAGTGACGGCGCTCCAGGGTTCGCCCATGGAACAACGGGAGGACGAAACGGTGGCTGGCGGACAGCACGGCGAACAGCTCACGACGGAGGCCACGGCCCCCGCGGAGGTGCGGGAGCAGCACGCGCGGCTCGCTGAGCAGATCGAGGAGCACCGCTTCCGGTACTACGTGAAGGACGCCCCGGTCGTCAGCGACGCCGAGTTCGACCGGCTGTTGCGCTCCCTGGAGGCCCTGGAGGAGCGGTACGACGAGCTGCGCACCCCCGATTCGCCCACTCAGAAGGTCGCGGGGGCCTACGAGACGGAGTTCACGGCCGTCGAGCACCGCGAGCGCATGCTCTCCCTCGACAACGCCTTCGACGACGAGGAGCTGGCCGGCTGGGCCGAGCGCGTCGCCAAGGAGGTCGGCGAGGGCGCCGCGTACCACTTCCTGTGCGAGCTGAAGGTCGACGGTCTCGCCGTCAACCTGACGTACGAGCGGGGCCGGCTCACCCGCGCCGCCACCCGCGGCGACGGCCGCACCGGCGAGGACATCACGCCCAACGTCCGCACCATCGCCGACATCCCCGACCGGCTCCGCGGCGACCGCGTCCCGGAGCTGGTGGAGGTGCGCGGCGAGGTCTTCTTCCCCATGGAGAAGTTCGAGGAGCTCAACGCCGCCCTGGTGGAGGCCGGCAAGCCGCCCTTCGCCAACCCGCGCAACGCGGCGGCCGGTTCGCTGCGCCAGAAGGACCCCCGGGTCACCGCGAGCCGCCCGCTGCACATGGTGGTGCACGGCATCGGCGCCCGCGAGGGCTTCGCCATCGACCGCCAGTCGCAGGCGTACGACCTGCTGCGCGAATGGGGCCTGCCCACCGCCGCGCACGCCTGCGTCGTGGAGTCCCTGGCGGAGGTCCGGACGTTCATCGCCCACTACGGCGACCCCGAGGTCCGGCACTCGATGGAGCACGAGATCGACGGCGTCGTCGTCAAGCTCGACGAGATCCCCCTCCAGGGCCGGCTCGGCTCCACCTCGCGCGCGCCGCGCTGGGCCATCGCCTGGAAGTACGCCCCGGAGGAGGTCAACACCAAGCTGGTGGACATCCGGGTGGGCGTCGGCCGTACGGGCCGGGTCACGCCGTACGCGGTGGTGGAGCCGGTCACCGTCGCCGGCTCCGAGGTCGAGTTCGCCACCCTGCACAACCAGCAGGTCGTCAAGGCCAAGGGCGTCTTCATCGGTGACACCGTCGTCCTGCGCAAGGCGGGCGACGTGATCCCCGAGATCCTCGGCCCGGTGGCCGATCTGCGCGACGGCAGCGAGCGGGAGTTCGTGATGCCGGCCGAGTGCCCGGAGTGCGGCAGCGCCCTGCAGCCGATGAAGGAGGGCGACATCGACCTCCGCTGCCCCAACGCCCGCTCCTGCCCCGCCCAGATCCGCGAGCGCCTGTACTACCTGGCCGGCCGCAAGTGCCTCGACATCGAGAACTTCGGCTACGTGGCGGCCACGGCCCTCACCCAGCCGCTGGAGCCCGCCACGCCGCCCCTGCTCAACGAGGGCGACCTCTTCGGCCTGACGATCGAGGAGCTCCTGCCCATCAAGTCCTACGTCCTCGACATGGACTCGGGCCTGCCCAAGCGGGACCCCAAGACCGGCGAGGAGAAGGTCGTCACCTTCTTCGCCAATCAAAAGGGTGAGCCGAAGAAGAACGCCCTGGCGATGCTGGAGAACATCCAGGCGGCCAAGGAGCGGCCGCTCGCCCGCTTCCTGACCGGGCTCTCGATCCGCCACGTGGGCCCCGTCGCCGCCGAGGCGCTGGCCCGGGAGTTCCGCTCCCTGGACCGCATCGCCGAGGCCGGTGAGGAGGAGCTGGCGGCCGTCGAGGGCGTCGGCGGCACCATCGCCGCGTCCGTGAAGCAGTGGTTCGCCGAGGACTGGCACCGCGAGATCGTCGAGAAGTGGCGGGCCGCGGGCGTCCGCTTCGAGGACGTCTCCGAGGGCGAGGACGAAGGCCCCCGCCCGCTGCAGGGGCTGACGGTCGTCGTCACCGGCACCCTCGCCTCGTACACCCGGGACGGGGCCAAGGACGCCCTCCAGAGCCGGGGCGCCAAGGTGACCGGCTCGGTCTCCAAGAAGACCGACTTCGTGGTCGTCGGGGACAACCCCGGCTCGAAGTTCGACAAGGCCATGCAGCTGAAGGTGCCCGTGCTGGAGGAGGACGGCTTCGCCGTCCTCCTCGACCAGGGGCCGGACGCCGCCCGGGAGGCCGCCGTTCCGCAGCCGTGACGCCCGGTGCCACCGGCTCCGGCGGAGCTCCCGGGGCTTGAGGGGGCCGGAGGGAGCCACAAGAGGTCAAGGGGGTCAAGGGGGCCGAGGGGCCCCGGAGGTCCGAGGGGGTCCGAGAAGGAAGGGCACGGGGGGCGCGCGGGGGACAGCGGGGGAGTGCGGAGAAGGGGATGCTGACACCCCCTCCGGCACTCCCGGCACCTCGCGTCCCTGCGCGTTCCCCTGCGCCCCCGCTCGTTCCCGCCCCGTCCCATGCGGCCCGCGGGTGTCTCCCGGACCCCTTCCGGAGCAGGTCGCCACCCCGGTGGAGTAATGCCCGCATAGGCAGTGGGCATGACCCCTACAGCGCTTACCAGATGGCTACAACAGGCCGTGTCCCAATCGGGCAACCGCTGCCGATCGCTGCCCGCCGTAGCCTTCTGCGGCCTACTGTTGGGATGTGCGCCTGCCGTGGCGCGGGCACCGCCGGCTGTGAGAGGGACGGGCATGAAACCCATCGACAGCGCCGAACCGGCATCCCGGCTGCGCCGGGTTCCTCCGCCCGCGCTGCCGACTGTCTGTGTCACCGCGGCCGCGGTCGCGCTGGCCGCCGGGATCTGCCGGGTGCTCGGCGCCGGCCACGCCCTCTTCCCCGGCCGCGCCGTCGGCTGGTCCCTCGCCGTCCTCACCGCCCTCATCGTCGCCCACCTCGTCGCCCTCGGCCGCGACCGCTGGTGGGGCGGCACGGGCTCCGGTGCCGCCCTCACGCTCGCCGTCCTGCTGCTCTACGGCTGGCTCCCCGCCGTCCTGATCAGCATCGCCGTCGTCCTGCTCGTCGCCGCGGCCCGCCGCCACCGCTGGCGGCAGGCGTTACTGCACTGCGCGGTCGACATCCTCGGCATCGGGGCCGCCGCCCTCTCCCTCACCGTGTGCGGCGTCGTCGCCAGCGTCGAGAACCCCTGGCTGCCCGACGACTGGCCGCTCACCGCGGCCCCCAAGATCGCCCTGGCCGCCTTCCTGTACCTCGCGGTCACCCGCGTCCTGCTCTGGTACTCCATGGCCCCCACCACCGGGCTCACCAGCATCGCCCGGACGGCGCTCGTGCGGCAGGCGTTCGTGGGCGGCGCCCTGCTCGGCATCGCCCCCCTCATCGCCGTCGTCGCCGACCACATGCCGCTGCTCCTGCCGCTGTTCGCCGTGCCCCTCATCGCGCTCGACTCCACCCTGTGGATCGCCCGCGAGCGCGCCGCCGAACAGCTCCGCGACCCCCTCACCGGGCTCCCCAACCGGCAGTGGCTGCTGGCGCGCACCTGGGCGGCCCTGGAGGAGGCCGAGCGGGACGGGACCCGCGCCGCGCTCGTCCTCATCGACCTCGACCGCTTCCGGTCCGTCAACGACACCCTCGGGCACCTCGCCGGGGACCGGCTGCTGCTGCAGATAGCCGAGCGACTGCGCGTGGCCCTGCCCAGGGACGCCGAGGCCGCCCGGCTGGGCGGCGACGAGTTCGCGGTGCTCCTGCCCACCGCCGACTCCCTCACCAGCGCCCAGCGCGTGGCCCGTTCGCTGGTCGCCGCCCTCGGCTCCCCCCTCGACCTGGAGGGGCTCACCCTCGTGCTGGAAGCCAGCGCGGGGGTCGCCGTCTATCCCGACCACGCCCTCGACGCGGAGGGCCTCCTGCGCCGCGCCGACGTGGCGATGTACCAGGCCAAGCGCGACCGCAGCGGCGTCGAGGTCTACGAGGCCCGCCGGGACGCCAACACCCCCGACCGGCTGGGCCTGTTGGGTGACCTGCGCCGCGCCCTCGACGCCGGTGACGTGGAGCTGCACTACCAGCCGAAAGTCGGCTTCGACGGGCACGTCGCGGGGCTGGAGGCGCTCGTCCGCTGGGTCCACCCCGAGCGGGGCCGGGTCTCCCCGGACGAGTTCATCACGATCGCCGAATCGTCCGGGCTGATGCCCCGGCTCACCGAGTACGTCCTGGAGACGGCCCTCGGGCAGGTCGCCAAGTGGCGGGCGATGGGCCTGGAGGTCCCCGTCGCCGTCAATGTCTCGCCGCGCGACGTCCACACGCCCGGCTTCGCCGGCTCCGTCGCGGCGCGGCTCGCCCGCCACGGCGTCCCCGCCGGTTCCCTCCAGCTGGAAATAACTGAACACGTCCTCCTGGAGGACCCGCAGCGGGCCGCCGACACCCTGGCCGGTCTCACCGGCCACGGCGTGAAGATGTCCCTCGACGACTTCGGCACCGGCTACTCCTCCCTCGTCCATCTGCGCCGCCTGCCGGTCAGCGAGCTGAAGATCGACCGGTCGTTCGTGGCCCGCCTCGCCATCGACAACGAGGACGCCGAGATCGTGCGCTGCACGCTGGACCTGGCGCACTCCCTGGGCCTGCTCGTCGTCGCCGAGGGCGTGGAGGACGACGAGACCTGGGAGCGCCTGCGGGACCTGGGCTGCGACGCGGTGCAGGGCTGGCTGGTGGCGGCCGCGATGCCGCCCGACGAGACGACGGCCTGGCTCAGGCTCCGCAGCGAGAGCGGCTGGCACCGCGGCGACGAACGCGTGCACGCGGTGGCGACGGCGCCGACACCGACGGAGGAAGCGGACCAGCCGGTGACCTAGCCGGTCGGGCCTCTCCCCCTTTTTGGGCCCTGCCCGCTGGGACGGCTCCCGCCGGGGGTCCCGGCTCCGCCGGGCTGGGGCCGTCTTTCCGCCGCGACGCCCCTGCCGGGGTTTTCGGCGGGGCGCAGCGCGGTGCCCCGGCGCCGCTGAGCTGAGCTTCTTCTCCGCCGCGATGGCGCGGTACCCCCGCCGGGGATTCCGGTGGTGCCGAGAGGATGGCACCGCCGGGCCGCGCCGCGGTGGCGTGCCGCCGCTGCGGCGGAGGGTGGGGGAGTGGTCTGTCCACGTCGGTGTGCTCGCCGGGCCGGGGCCGTCTTTCCGCCGCGACGGCGCGGCACCCCCGCCGGGGTTTTCGGCGGTGCCTGACGGCGTGGTTCCGCCGGGGCGCAGCGCGGTGCCCCGGCGCCGCTGAGCTGGGCTTCTTCTCCGCCGCGATGGCGCGGCACCCCCGCCGGGGATCCGGTGGTGCCGAGAGGATGGCACCGCCGGGCCGCGCCGCGGTGGCGTGCCGCCGCTGCGGCGGAGGGTGGGTGAGCGGTCTGTCCACGTCGGTGTGCTCGCCGGGCCGGGGCCGTCTTTCCGCCGCGACGGCGCGGCACCCCCGCCGGGGTTTTCGGCGGTGCCCGACAGCGTGGTCCCACCGGCGCGCAGCGCGGTGCCCGGCGCCGTCGAGCCGGGGCCGGATCTCCGCCGCGACGGCGCGGTACCCCTGCCGGGGATTCCGGCGGTGCCCGACGGCACGGCCCCGCCGGCCACGGCGTGCGGCTCCGCGCCGTTGCGGCCACCCGCGGCGGGCGCCGGCACCCCTTCCGGTCGTGGCCAAAACCGCTGACCCCGCCGGAGGCGCCAGGCACTGGGTGCGGCGCAATAGGATTGGGCCATCAACCCGCCCAGTACCGTCACGAACCCTGAGGATCGCCGCATGCCTGGCATCACGCGCGAGGAGGTCGCCCACCTCGCCCGGCTGGCACGTCTGGAGCTCAAGGACGAAGAGCTCGACCACTTCGCCGGACAGCTCGACGACATCATCGGCGCGGTCGCCCGCGTCTCCGAGGTCGCCGATCAGGACGTACCGCCGACGTCCCACCCGCTGCCGCTGACCAACGTCATGCGCCCGGACGAGGTCCGTCCGTCGCTGACCCCGCAGGAGGCGCTCTCCGGCGCCCCGGCCCAGGAGCAGCAGCGTTTCAAGGTGCCGCAGATCCTGGGGGAGGACTGACCATGACTGACCTGATCAAGCTGACCGCGGCCGAGATCGCCGCGAAGATCGCCTCGGGCGAGGTCACCGCCGTCCAGGTGACCGAGGCCCACCTGGCCCGTATCGAGGCCGTCGACGAGAAGGTCAACGCCTTCCTGCACGTCGACCGCGAGGGCGCCCTCGCGCAGGCCCGCGCCGTCGACGCCAAGCGCGAGCGCGGCGAGAAGCTCGGCCCGCTGGCCGGTGTGCCGCTGGCGCTGAAGGACATCTTCACCACCAAGGGCATCCCGACCACCGCCGGATCCAAGATCCTCGAAGGCTGGATCCCGCCGTACGACGCGACGCTGACCCGCAAGCTCAAGGAAGCGGACGTCGTCATCCTCGGCAAGACCAACATGGACGAGTTCGCCATGGGGTCGTCGACGGAGAACAGCGCCTACGGGCCCACCGGCAACCCCTGGGACCTCACCAAGATCCCCGGCGGTTCCGGCGGCGGTTCCTCCGCCGCGCTGGCCGCCTACCAGGCCCCGCTCGCCATCGGCACGGACACCGGCGGTTCGATCCGCCAGCCCGCCGCCGTCACCGGCACCGTCGGCGTCAAGCCGACCTACGGCGCGGTCTCCCGCTACGGCATGGTCGCCTTCTCCTCCTCCCTCGACCAGGGCGGGCCCTGCGCCCGCACGGTCCTGGACGCGGCCCTGCTGCACGAGGCCATCGCCGGCCACGACCCGCTGGACTCCACGTCCATCGACGCCCCGGTCCCGCCGGTCGTCGAGGCGGCCCGCAACGGCGACGTCAAGGGCATGCGCGTCGGCGTCGTCAAGCAGTTCCGCGGCGAGGGCTACCAGGCCGGCGTCCTGCAGCGCTTCGACGAGTCCGTGGAGCTCCTCAAGGAGCTCGGCGCCGAGGTGGTCGAGGTGGACTGCCCGTCCTTCGACCTGGCCCTGGCCGCGTACTACCTGATCGCGCCCTCGGAGTGCTCCTCCAACCTGGCCCGCTTCGACGCCATGCGCTACGGCCTGCGGGTCGGCGACGACGGCACGAAGTCCGCCGAGGAGGTCACCGCGCTCACCCGCGAGGCCGGTTTCGGCGATGAGGTCAAGCGCCGGGTGATCCTGGGTACGTATGCCCTGAGCTCCGGCTATTACGACGCCTACTACGGCTCGGCGCAGAAGGTGCGCACCCTCATCACGGAGGACTTCGCGAAGGCGTTCGGGGAAGGCGGTGTCGACGTGATGATCTCGCCGACCACCCCGACCACCGCGTTCCCGATCGGTGAGCGCGCGGACGACCCGATGGCCATGTACCTGGCCGACCTGTGCACCATCCCGACCAACCTGGCCGGCAACGCCGCGATGTCGCTGCCCTGCGGTCTGGCCCCCGAGGACGGGATGCCGGTGGGCCTGCAGATCATCGCGCCGGCCCTGGCCGACGACCGGCTCTACCGGGTGGGCGCCGCCGTCGAGGCCGCGTTCAACGCCCGCTGGGGACACTCGCTGCTCGAGGAGGCACCGTCACTGTGAACACCGAAAAGGGCGGAAAGCTCGCGAAGGCCAAGGGCTTCAAGAAGTCCAGGCCCGGCACCTACCTGTCCATCGGCACGACGCTGTTCGGCGCGGTGAGCGTCGTGAAGCAGGCGAAGAAGGCCCGCGGCGAGCAGGACACGCTCCAGCTCGTGGACGCCGTCGTCTCCGCCGCCGCCATCGCCACCGGTGTCGCCCTGCTCGTGCGCGAACTGCGCCGCATGAGCAGCGACGACGTTCTCGCGGACTGAGAGGTTAGTTTTCCGTGACCACCATCGATCTGGTGTCGTACGAGGACGCCCTGGCGTCCTACGACCCCGTCATGGGCCTCGAAGTCCATGTCGAGCTCGGCACCAGGACCAAGATGTTCTGCGGGTGCTCCACGGAGCTGGGCGCCGAGCCCAACTCCCAGACCTGCCCCACCTGCCTCGGCCTGCCCGGCTCGCTGCCCGTCGTCAACGCGATCGGCGTCGAGTCGGCTGTGAAGATCGGTCTCGCGCTGCACTGCGAGATCGCCGAGTGGTGCCGCTTCGCCCGGAAGAACTACTTCTATCCGGACATGCCGAAGAACTTCCAGACCTCCCAGTACGACGAGCCCATCGCCTTCAACGGCTACCTGGACGTCCAGCTGGAGGACGGCGAAATCTTCCGCGTGGAGATCGAGCGCGCCCACATGGAGGAGGACACCGGCAAGTCGCTGCACGTCGGCGGCGCCACCGGCCGGATCCACGGCGCGTCCCACTCCCTGCTCGACTACAACCGGGCCGGCATCCCGCTCATCGAGATCGTCACCAAGCCGATCGAGGGCGCGGGCGCGCGGGCCCCCGAGGTCGCCAAGGCGTACGTCGCCGAGCTGCGCGAGCTCATCAAGGCGCTCGGCGTGTCCGAGGCCCGCATGGAGCAGGGCCAGATGCGCTGCGACGTGAACCTCTCGCTGCGCCCGAACGGCACGGAGAAGTTCGGTACCCGCTCGGAGACGAAGAACGTCAACTCGCTGCGGAGCGTCGAGCGCGCCGCCCGCTTCGAGATCCAGCGGCACGCGGCGGTGCTGTCCTCCGGCGGCACGATCGTGCAGGAGACCCGGCACTTCCACGAGGAGGACGGGTCGACCACGGCGGGTCGCATCAAGGACAACGCCGAGGACTACCGCTACTTCCCCGAGCCGGACCTGGTGCCGGTCGCTCCCGCGCGGGAGTGGGTGGAGGAGCTCCGCAAGGGCCTGCCCGAGCTGCCGCGCGTGCGCCGCAACCGGCTGCGCGAGGAGTGGGGCGTCTCCGAGCACGACATGCAGTCGATCCTCAACGCCGGCGCGGTCGACCTGATCGTCGCCACGATCGACGCGGGCGCGGACGCCGCCTCCGCCCGTAAGTGGTGGATGGGCGAGCTGGCCCGCCGGGCGAACGAGGCAGGTACCGACCTCGCCGCCCTGAAGATCACCCCCGAGCAGGTCGCCCGGGTGTGCGCGCTGGTCGCCGAGGGTTCCCTCAACGACAAGCTCGCCCGCCAGGTCATCGAGGGCGTCCTCGCGGGCGAGGGCGACCCGGACGCGGTCGTCGCCGGGCGCGGTCTCGCGGTCGTCTCCGACGAGGGCGCGCTGGGCACGGCCGTCGACGAGGCCATCGCGGCCAACGCCGGCATCGCCGACAAGATCCGCTCGGGCAAGGTCGCGGCGGCGGGCGCGCTCGTCGGCGCGGTCATGAAGGCCACCCGCGGCCAGGCGGACGCGGCGCGGGTGCGCGAGCTGATCCTGGAGAAGCTGGGCGTCGAGGGCTGAGCCCCACGGAAACCCCGTACGAAAAGCCGGTGGCCACCTCTCCTTGCGGAGGGGTGGCCACCGGCAAATGCATTGTCGTATAAGCGAAATCGGCCTGAGTCAGCCACAGTTGGCCGGAATTCGCGGGTTCCCCCTCCGTCGGTGGAAGCGGTCCGGCATGATCGCGTGAGGGCGGACCTCACCGCGTGTCCGCATTCGTTGACTGGGGGTAGTGATGCGACGGTGGAGCAGGGCGCTGGCCGCGCTGGCGGGGGCCGGCCTGGCGGCGACGACCGTACCGGCCGGTGCGGCCGCGACGAACCCGGTGGCCGCGGTGAGCTGCCATGGCGGCTGGGGAAGCCTCCCCAAGGCCGGCCGGGAAAGCCGCTACAAACCGCTGACGGACATCAGAGCCGGGCACCACGCGTGCTACGACCGCCTGGTCTTCGACGTGCCGCGCGCCGGCGGACAGCCGATCGGCTACCGGGTGGGCTACGTCGACAAGTTCTACCAGGACGGTTCGGGCGAGGTGATCCCCGTCGCCGGCGGGGCGATCCTGGAGGTCCGGGTGGCGGCGCCCAGCTACGACCCGGAGACGGGCCGGCCGACCTACCCCGGCCGGGCCGGGCGGCCCCTGCGGGGCGTCGACGTCTCCGGCTACCGGACGTTCCGCGACACCCGCTACGGCAGCAGCTTCGAGGGCGACACCCAGATCGCCCTGGGGGTCCGCGCCCGGCTGCCGTTCCGGGTCTTCCAGTGGCACAACCGCCTCGTCGTCGACGTGGCCCACGCCTGGGGCCCCTCCCGCTGACGCCCCGCCGTCCGCGCCCGTCCCCTGTGTGGGGTAACCCACAAAGGGGACAAAGGATCTTTTTCTGCTGCCACAGTGAGTCGGTAGAGGCCCTCCCGGCACGTCCCCCGGACGGCAGCGGGACCTCGAACCCCCATCAGCTCTCTCACGCGGTCGGCACCACGGGTCATGTCCCGGAGATCGACGCGATACCCGGGAAGCAGGGAATGACCTCACTCGCCCGGTGGTGCCTGCGCCGCCGTTCCGTCGTCATCGTGCTGTGGCTCGTCGCCCTTCTGGGCACGGGCGCCGCGGCCACGCTCTCCGGTTCCGCCTATTCCAACGACTACGGCGTACCCGGCACCGAGTCCACCCGCGCGACCGCCCTCATGGAGAAGGCGTTCCCCGGCCAGGGCGGCGACGACACCGTCGTCTGGCACAGCGACTCCGGCACCGTCCGCGCCGCCGACGTCCGGCAGCGCATGACCACGGCGCTGGGCGAGATCGCCCACCTGCCCGGCGTCACCGCCGTCAGCAGCCCGTACGGCAGCGACGGCGCGGCCCGGATCAGCCCCGACGGGCACACCGCCTACGCCTCCCTCACCTTCGCGAGCGACGGCGGCGGCCCCGGCAAGGCACAGGTCCAGAAGGTCGTCGAGACCGCCAAGAAGGCCGCCGGCGGCGGCCTGGAGGTCGCGCTCGGCGGCACCACCATCGGGACCACCGAGGGCAAGGGCGGCCACCTCAGCGAGATCATCGGCGTCCTGGTGGCGGCGGTCGTGCTGTTCGTCGTCTTCGGCTCGCTCGCCGCCAGCCTGCTGCCCATCGCCACCGCCCTCGTGGGCGTCGGCACCGCGGCCATGGGCACCGTCCTGCTCGGCCACCTGATGACCGTCGCCGACTTCGCCCCCATGCTCGGCACCCTCATCGGGCTCGGGGTGGGCATCGACTACGCCCTGTTCATCGTCACCCGCCACCGCAAGGGCCTGCGGGCCGGCCTGTCCGTCCACGAGGCGGCCGAACGGGCCGTCGCCACCACCGGGCGCGCCGTCGTCTTCGCCGGCGGCACCGTGTGCGTGGCCCTGCTGGGCATGCTCATCCTGCGGCTGAGCTTCCTCAACGGCGTCGCCGTCGCCGCGTCCCTGACCGTCGTCCTGACCGTCGCCGCCTCCGTCACCCTGCTGCCGGCGCTGCTCGGCCTGATCGGCCACCGCGCCCTCAGCCGCCGCGAGCGCCGCGAGCTGGCCGAGCGCGGCCCGCGGCCCGAGCTGCCCACCGGGCTGGCCGCCCGCTGGTCCGCGTTCGTCGAGCGCCACCCCAAGCTGCTGGGCATCGTCGCGGCGGCCGTGATGGCCGTCCTCGCCCTGCCCGCGCTCTCCCTGCACCTCGGCACCTCCGACCAGGGCAGCAACCCGGCGACCAGCACCACCCGGCAGGCGTACGACATGCTCGGGGAGGGCTTCGGCCCCGGCGTCAACGGCCCGCTCACGCTCGTCGCCGACCTCGACAGCGCCGCCGACCAACTGGCCTTCAACCGCCTGCCCGACACCCTGCGCCACACCGAGGGCGTCGCCTCCGTCAGCCCCTCCACGCTGAGCGACAGCGGCGACACCGGCGTCATCACCGTCGTCCCCGCCACCTCCCCGCAGTCGAAGGAGACCAGCGACCTCGTCGACCGGCTGCGCGACACCGTCGTGCCCAAGGCCACCGACGGCACCGGCGTGGACGTCAGCGTCGGCGGGCTCACCGCGAGCTACGACGACTTCGCCGACGTCATCCTCGGCAAGCTGCCGCTGTTCGTCGGCACCGTCGTCGGCCTCGGCTGTCTGCTGCTGCTCCTGGCCTTCCGCAGCATCGGCATACCGCTGAAGGCGGCGGTGATGAACATCGCCGCCGTCGCCTCCTCCTTCGGCATCGTCGTCGCGATCTTCCAGTGGGGCTGGGGCAGCGGGCTGCTCGGCCTGGGCACCGGCGGGCCGATCGAGCCCTTCCTGCCGGTCGTGATGGTCTCGGTCCTCTTCGGCCTGTCCATGGACTACCAGGTCTTCCTGGTCAGCCGGATGTACGAGGAGTGGCTGGCCACCCGCGACAACACCCGCGCCGTGCGCGTCGGCCTCGCCGAGACCAGCCGGGTGATCAACTCCGCGGCAGTCATCATGATCGCGGTCTTCCTGGCCTTCGTGCTCAGCGGCGACCGCGTCATCTCGATGTTCGGCATCGGCCTGGCGTCGGCGGTCGCCCTGGACGCGTTCGTCCTGCGGACGCTGCTGGTCCCGGCCCTGATGCACATGCTGGGCGGCGCGAACTGGTGGCTGCCGAAGTGGCTGGACCGCCGGCTGCCCCGGATCAGCATCGAGCCGCCGGAGGAAGCGGTGGCGCCGGTGGCGATCCCGCTGCCGCGCGTGGACGCGGACGTGCTCGTCGGCAGCGGCGGCCGGTAGGGCGTGTTTTACGGATCAGCCCGGGGCCGCGACGCCCGGCACGGCACCTGGCCGCGTTGTCGCATCACCCGAGTACGCCCAGTACGCGGGAGATGCTCCGCCTTGCGAGCTACCGCACCGGACGCCGCGGCCTGATCCGGGCTGATCCGTAAGACACGCCCTAGCGGCACCCCGGCCCGCCGGAGCCCCGGGGCGGCCGCGGCGGTCAGCCCCGGCGGGGCCGGATGACGACCTGGCCCGAGTCGAGGTCTATCGGGCCGTTGCCGGGGTCGGCGTCGCCGGCGTCGTCGCGGACCAGCTCCAGGCGGTTGCGTTCGTCCTCGGTGTGCTTGCGCCCGGGGGCGAACAGTTCTTCCATCAGGTTGAACATCTCAACTCCTGTCGCGGCGCGGACACTCCACTGTACGGGGACGCCTGTGCGAATTGCCGGAGTCGCGGGGTCAGCTGACCTCCAGGCGCAGCAGGCGGTCGTCCTCGCCGCCCGGCCGGCCCCGGCCGTCGGTGTTGCTCGTCATCAGCCACAGCCCGCCGTCGTCCGTGGCGGCGACCGTGCGCAGCCGCCCGTACTCACCCTTCAGGAACGCCTGCGGCTCGGCCGCCGGCACCGTGCCCCGCAGCGGGATCCGCCACAGCCGCTCGCCCCTGAGGCCCGCCATCCACAGGGAGCCCTTGGCGTAGGCCAGGCCGCTGGGGGAGGCGTCGGAGGTCTTCCACTGCTCGACGGGGTCCTTGAAGCCCGGCTTGCCGCCCTTGCCCTCGGCCTCGGGCCAGCCGTAGTTGCCGCCCGGCTCGACGAGGTTGAGCTCGTCCCAGGTGTTCTGGCCGAACTCCGACGCCCACAGCCGCTTGTCCGCGTCCCAGGCCAGGCCCTGCACATTGCGGTGGCCCCAGGAGTAGACGACGGAGTCGGCCTCGGGATTGCGGGGGGCCGGGCGGCCGTCGGGGGTCATCCGGAGGATCTTCCCGCCGAAGGACTTCCGGTCCTGGGACAGGCCCTTCTCGCCGCCCTCGCCCGTGCCCACGTAGAGCATGCCGTCCGGACCGAAGGCGATCCGCCCGCCGTTGTGGACCGTGCCCTTGGGGATGCCCCGGAACACCGTGTTCGGCGCGCTGAGCCGCCGCTCGGCGGGCTTGTCCGCGTCGTAGCGCAGGCTCGCGACGCGGTTGTCGGAGGCGGTCGTGAAGTACGCGTACACCAGGTGGTCCGTGGCGAAGCCGGGGGAGACGGCCAGGCCCAGCAGACCGCCCTCGCCCGCGGCGGCCACGCCCGGCACCGCTCCCACCTCGCTCTGCGCGCCGTCCTTCGCCCCCACCCGGACGATCTTCCCGGTGTCCCGCGAGGCCACGAGCAGATCGCCGCCGGGCAGCGCGGCGAGGCCCCAGGGCGACGCGAGCTTCGCCGTCACCGTCCGGACGACCTTCACCGAGCCCTTGGCGGGCGCGGCGGACGCGGACGGGGCGGCGGAGGACCCCGAAGACCCGCCCGGCCCGGGTGTCTTCGTGGTGGGCCCGGCCTGCCGCTCCTGGCCCGGCAGGCTGTCGCTGCTCGAACACCCCGCGGCGGCCAGCAGCGCGGCGACCACCGGCGCGGTCAGGGCGGCGCGGGTACGGGGACGCGTCGCACGTCGCATGGTTCGTTCCTCTCGCCGGGGCGGGCGCCGGGGCACTGCGGCTCTGTTTCCTTATACACGCTGCCCGGGCCCGGAGCGGGCCGGACGGACGCCCGCCCCGCGCGTCGCGTCAGTCCCAGGAGCCGATGGCCCTCGGCAGCGAGGCTATCTCCGTGAAGTCCTCCCGGGTCAGCCGCAGTTGCGCGGCCCCGGCGTTCTCCACCGCCCAGCCGGCCTTCTTCGTGCCCGGCACCGGCACCACGTGCCGCCCCTGGGCCAGCACCCAGGCCAGGGCCACCTGCGCCACCGTCGCGCCGTGGCGCCGGGCGACCCGCCGCAGCCCGGCGACGATCGGCTGGTTCGCGGCCATCATCTCCGCCGTGAAGCGCGGGTGCCGGGCCCGCACGTCCTCCGGCTCAAAGCCCTGCCCGGGGGTGAGCGTGCCGCTGAGGAAACCATTCCCCAGGGGCATCGCCGCCAGCAGCCCGACCCCGCGCGAGACGCACCACGGGACCAGCGACACCAGCGCCTCCCGCGACCACACCGACAGCTCGGCCTCCACGCAGCTCACCGGGAAGACCTGCTGCACCCGCTCCAGCTGCTGGATCGTCGCGTCGTACAGCCCGGCGCGCGACCGGCGGCGGGTCCGGGCGCCGACCGCGCACCACCCGAGCGCCCGCACCTTGCCCGCGGAGACCAGCTCCGCCATCGCCCCCCAGGTCTCCTCCACCGGCACCTCGGGGTCCGGGCGGTGCAGCTGGTACACGTCGATGACATCGGTCTGCAGCCGCCGCAGCGACGCGTCGCAGGCCCGCTTCACATAGCCGGGGCGCCCATTGGCGACGATGCTGTGCTCGCCGACCAGCAGCCCGCACTTCGTCGACACGAACGCCTCCGCGCGCCGCTCCCGCAGCACCCGCCCCACCAGCAGCTCATTGGTGAACGGCCCGTACATGTCGGCGGTGTCCAGCAGGGTGGTGCCGGCGTCGAGCGCCGCGTGCACCGTGCGCAGCGCGCCCTCACCGCTGCGCTGGGAGGCGGTGTAGGCCCAGTGCATGGGCATGCACCCCAGGCCGATCGCCCCCACCTCGAGCGCCGTCGCACCGATTGTCCTGCGCTCCACCGGCCGTACCCCTCCCGTGCCCCTCCGTTTCCGCCCCCCAAAGCTAACCTCTGTGAGCAGGGCCGCTTCGCATAGCCTCCAGGCATGAGTGCAGCTGAGCGACCTTCCGCCCGCCCCCTGGCCTGGCTCCCCCTCCGCCCCGAGGAGATCGACGGGCTCCCCGGGGGCCTGGAGTACGCCTACTGGAACGGGGAGGAGGAGTACCCCACCGACCCCGCCCGGTGCGCCTTCTATGTGACGCCCTATGTGACCAGTGGTGATGTGGGGCTCCGTCCGCTGGCCGCCATGACGGGGTTGCGGGTCGTCCAGACCCTCACCGCCGGCGTCGACTCCATCCTGCCCGCCGTGCCCCTGCTGCCGCCGGGCACGCGGCTGTGCAACGCCCGCGGCCTGCACGACACCAGCACCGCCGAACTCGCCCTCGCCCTCGTCCTGGCCGCGCTCCGCGACCTCCCCGGCTTCGTCCGGGCGCAGGACGCGGGGGAGTGGCGGCAGGGCTTCCGGCCGGCGCTCGCGGACAAGTCCGTGCTGATCCTGGGCTACGGCTCGATCGGCCGCGCCATCGAGGACCGGCTCGTTCCCTTCGAGGTCGCGCGGGTGGTGCGCGTCGCGCGCTCCGCGCGTGAGAGCGAACGGGGTCCTGTGCAACCGATCGACGCGCTGCCCGAGCTGCTCCCCGGCGCCGATGTCGTGATCCTCGCGACCCCGCTCACCGAGGCCACCCGGGGCCTGGTCGACGCCGCGTTCCTCGCCCGGATGCAGGACGGCGCGCTGCTGGTGAACGTCGCCCGCGGCGCGGTCGTCGACACCGGGGCGCTCCTGGCCGAGTTGGAAAGCGGCAGGCTGCGCGCCGCGCTGGACGTCACCGACCCCGAGCCGCTGCCTTCCGGCCACCCGCTGTGGACCGCCCCCCACGTGCTCATCACCCCCCATGTGGGTGGTCCTTCTTCGGCCTTTCTGCCCCGGGCCAAGCGGCTGGTGTGTGATCAGCTGGCCAGATTCGCACTGGACGCGCCACTGCAAAATGTCGTAGTCACAGCCCCCTAGTTGCCACGTAGAGGTACCGTACGACTCCTCTCAGTGTTCATAACCCCCTCGCTGATTACGCTATGTATATGAGCTATGTCCCTGAGTGACGAGTCTGGTGTATCGTCCCGACGGGGGCTGCGCCGCGCACCGTACGGCCGCAGCGAGGTACCGGAACTCGAGGGGGGCGACGGGCGATGCACGGCCAATGGACGATCAACCCGACGCGGCTCACGCACCGACCACGCCACCGCTGTGCGGCGGCTCTTTTCCCGAGTCTTCTCCTGCGGCTCCCACGGCTTTCCCGGCATGCGTGGCTCTCGGCGGGAGCGCCCCTGCCGCGGACGGCGGTCCGGTGAGCGCCCCGGGAGCGGCGCTGCCCCGCCGCGCCGCCGGCCGCTCGGGGCTGGGCCCCCAGCTGCTCCTCGCCCTCGTCTGCGGCGGCTACGCCACGGGCGCGGCCCTCAACTGGGGATCGTCCTCCGGCCAGCTGGCCAAGGTGATGGGCGACTTCGGGCTCGGCGCCGGCGCCGCGCTCGCCGCCGTCTCCTGCTTCTGGTACGGGCACACCCACCGCACCCGGTTCCGCCTCGCCTGGTTCCTCTTCGCGGTGTCCTCCGCGATGGCCGGCCTCGGGAACATCGTCTGGGGCTGGTACGAGGTCGTCCTCGGGTACGAGAAGGCGCCGACGGGCTCCCCGGCCGACTTCTGCTTCCTGCTCTTCGCGCCGCCCGCCATCATCGGGCTGCTGGTCCTCGCGCGGCGCCCGGTCACCCGCGCCGGCTGGGTCTGCCTGGCCCTGGACGCCTGGCTGACGGGCGGCTCGCTGCTGACGCTCTCCTGGAGCCTGGCGCTGGCGCACACCGCCCAGTTCGAGGGCGAGAGCGTCGCCCACGCCGCGCTCTCGCTCGCCTACCCGCTGCTGGACATCGCGCTGGTGTCCATGGTGCTGGCGCTGCACTTCCGCCGGTCCACCGCCAACCGCTCGGCGATCAACACCGCCATCGCCGCGCTCGCCCTGACGGTCCTGTGCGACGCCCTGTTCACCTCGCCGCTGCTCAAGCAGGAGTACCGCTCGGGCCAGATCCTCGACGCGGGATGGTTCGCGGCCTACATGCTGATGGCGTACGCCCCCTGGGTGGCCCGCGAGAAGGGCGACGACGCCGACGCCCCGGGCCGGCGCTCCACCCCTCCCGCCAGCCGGCCCATCGCCGGCTCCCTGGCCGCCCTCACCCCGTACCTCGCCGCCGCCGTCTGCACCCTGGGCATCCTCTACACCGTCCTGAACGGCCACCGCGTCGACAAAGTGGTGCTGTTCACCGGCTGCACCGTCGTCATGGCCCTGGTCATCCGCCAGGGCATCATGCTGTTGGACAACATCTCCCTCACCCAGGAACTGGCCCAGAAGGAGAACCACTTCCGCTCCCTGGTGCAGGGCTCCAGCGACGTCATCATGATCGCCGCCCCCACCGGGATACTGCGCTACGTCAGCCCCGCCGCCGCCGGCGTCTACGGGCGGGAGGCCGAGGAGCTCATCGGCTCCGAACTGGCCTCGCTCATCCACCCGGAGGACCTGGGCCGCGTCGTCCACGAGGTGCGCCGCTTCCTCGCCGCGCCCCCCGCCGACGAGCCCACCACCCGCATCGAGTGCCGCTTCCGCTCCGGCAGCGGCGACTGGCTCAACGTCGAGTCCACCGTCAACCGCCACCACGGCGGCCTGATCTTCAACAGCCGGGACGTCACCGAGCGTGTCCGCCTGCAGGCCCAGCTCCAGCACACCGCCGAGCACGACCCGCTCACCGACCTGCCCAACCGCGCCCTGTTCACCAAGAAGGTCCAGCAGGCCCTCACCGGCCGCAGAGCGACCGACGCGGGCACCGCCGTCCTCTTCATCGACCTCGACGGCTTCAAGGCGGTCAACGACACCGTCGGTCACCAGGCCGGTGACGAACTCCTGGTCCAGGCCGCCCGCCGGCTCCAGGACTCCGTCCGCTCCGGCGACAGCACCGCCCGCTTCGGGGGGGACGAGTTCGCCGCGCTGATCATCGGCGACGGCACCCGCGACCCCGCGGCGCGCGAATACCGCATCCACGAGATCGCGGACCGGCTGCGGCTGACGCTCTCGCAGCCCTACCGCGTGGAAGGAGGCACCGAGGTCCGCGTCGCCGCCAGCATCGGCGTCGCCTTCGCCGAGCCGGGCATCACCCCCGGCGCCCTGATGCGCAACGCCGACCTCGCGATGTACCGCGCCAAGCAGGCCGGCAAGGGCCGCGTGGAGCTCTACGCACCGCAGATGCAGGACGACGTCGTGCGCCGCGCCGAGCTGGCCACCCGGCTGCGCACCGCCCTCCACGACGGCGAGTTCGCCCTGCTCCACCAGCCGATCGTGGACCTGGGAACGGGCCGGATCACCGCCGTCGCGGCACAGCCGCGCTGGCGCTCCGCCCAGGGGATACTGTTCACCCCCACGGAGTACCTGCGCGTCGCCGAGACCGAGCGCGGCGACGAGGGCGCCCGCACCGCCGAGCTGGGCCGCTGGACGGTCGAGAAGGCCGTCGAGCAGGCCGCCCAGCGCTGCCGCGCGGGCTACGCCGTGCCCGTGTACGTCCAGCTCTCCGCCGCCCGCCTGATGGACAAGTCGCTGCCCCCCAAGAACCTGGAGGGGCTGCTCATCCGGCACGGCCTGCCCTCGGGGGCGCTCGTCCTGGAGCTCTCCGGCAGCGATCCGCGCGTTCCGCTGGACGAGCTGGAACGGCGCCTCGTCGCCCTGCGCCGCCTGGGGGTGCGGATCGCCCTGGACGGCTTCGGCAGCGGCTACGCCGCGATCAGCGCGCTGCGCCGGCTGCCCATCGACACCCTCAAGCTCGACCGCGGCCTGGTCGACGGGGTGGTGGAGTCCGCCCGGCTGCACAAGATCACCGCGGGGCTGCTGAGGATCTCCACCGACCTGGGCATGCAGTCCGTGGCCGACGGCGTCGACCTGCCCGAGCAGGTGCTCTCCCTCCGCGCCATGGGCTGCACCCACGGCCTGGGCACGGCCTTCTCCGGCCCGCTCGACGAGCACCGGCTGCGCCACGCCCTGGACCGCGGCGGCTACCCCGTGCCCGGCGCTCCGGACGATGGCGGGAATGTGCTCGTCGGCGGTGCCCTCCCCGTACGATCCGGATCGGCAGGTGGTGCGGGATCGCTCGCGCATGCTCCATTGCGTTCAAATAGTGAGACGCCCATCCCACCCACTTGACACTTCCCAGGTGGCGGGTGGAGGGTCAATCACATGCGCACCCGAATTCTCGTACTTGGACAGCGCGTCGGCTGAAGCAGGCCACGGTGTAAGACCTGCTGACACTTAACCGACGCGCTCCCCTCGCTTGCCTCCTGGCACGAGGGGTTTTTTGTTGCACCGAGCACCCGCTCCCTCCGCACCCCCAGCCGCGTAATCCGCTCCGTACCCGCCCAATCCGAGTAATCCGCCCAATCTGTCGAAACCGTCGAGACCTTCGAGAAGAGAATGTCGATGACCGAGCAGGCCACCGGGGCCCACCATCCGCAGCCGCGGGCACGCAGCGGCGCGGCGCAGCAGCCCGCCACCGTCGAACACGTCACGGGCGCGCAGTCCCTCATCCGCTCGCTGGAGGAGGTCGGGGCCGAGATCGTGTTCGGCATCCCGGGCGGTGCGATCCTCCCCGCGTACGACCCGATGATGGACTCCTCGAAGGTCCGCCACGTCCTCGTCCGCCACGAGCAGGGCGCGGGCCACGCGGCCACCGGATACGCCCAGGCCACCGGCAAGGTCGGGGTCTGCATGGCCACCTCCGGGCCGGGCGCCACCAACCTCGTCACTCCCATCGCCGACGCCCACATGGACTCCGTCCCGCTGGTCGCCATCACCGGGCAGGTCGCCTCGCAGTCGATCGGCACGGACGCCTTCCAGGAGGCGGACATCTGCGGCATCACCATGCCGATCACCAAGCACAACTGGCTGGTCACCGACCCCGCGGAGATCCCGCGGACCATCGCCGAGGCGTTCCACGTCGCCTCCACCGGACGCCCCGGCCCCGTGCTCGTCGACATCGCCAAGGACGCCCTCCAGGCGCGCACCACCTTCAGCTGGCCCCCGCACACCGACCTGCCCGGCTACCGCCCCGTCACCAAGCCGCACGCCAAGCAGATCCGCGAGGCCGCCAAGCTGATCGCCCAGGCCGAGCGCCCGGTGCTCTACGTCGGCGGCGGGGTGCAGAAGGCCCGCGCCACCGCCGAGCTCAAGGTGCTCGCCGAGCTGACCCGCGCCCCCGTCACCACCACTCTGATGGCGCTCGGCTCCTTCCCCGACAGCCACCCCCTGCACGTCGGCATGCCCGGCATGCACGGCACGGTCGCCGCCGTCACCGCCCTGCAGAAGGCCGACCTGATCGTCGCCCTCGGCGCCCGCTTCGACGACCGCGTCACCGGCAAGCTCGACTCCTTCGCCCCCTACGCCAAGATCGTCCACGCGGACATCGACCCCGCCGAGATCGGCAAGAACCGCGCCGCCGACGTGCCGATCGTCGGGGACGCCCGCGAGGTCATCGCCGACCTGATCGTCGCCCTCCAGGCCGAGAACGCCGAGGGCCACGCCGGCGAGGCCGCCCGCTCCGGCTACGCGAGCTGGTGGACCGACCTCAACCGCTGGCGGGAGACCTACCCCCTCGGCTACGACATGCCCGGCGACGGGAGCCTCTCCCCGCAGCAGGTCATCCAGCGCATCGGGCAGCTCGCCCCCGCGGACACCGTCTACGCGGCCGGCGTCGGCCAGCACCAGATGTGGGCCTCGCACTTCATCGACTACGAGCGGCCCCGGACCTGGCTGAACTCCGGCGGCGCGGGCACGATGGGCTACGCGGTGCCCGCCGCGATGGGCGCCAAGGCCGGCCTGCCGGACCGCACGGTCTGGGCCATCGACGGCGACGGCTGCTTCCAGATGACCAATCAGGAGCTCGTCACCTGCGCCCTCAACGGCATCCCCGTCAAGGTCGCCGTCATCAACAACGGCGCGCTCGGCATGGTCCGCCAGTGGCAGACCCTGTTCTACAACCAGCGCTACTCCAACACCGTGCTGCACTGCGGCCCGGACGTCTCGGCCGGCGGCTCCGCCACGGGCGCCGGCAAGGCGGCCGCGGCCGGCACCCGCGTCCCGGACTTCGTCAAGCTCGCCGAGGCCATGGGCTGCGTCGGGCTGCGCTGCGAGGACCCCGCCCAGCTCGACGCGGTGATCGAGAAGGCCAACGCCATCAACGACCGCCCGGTCGTCGTGGACTTCATCGTCCACGAGGACGCCATGGTCTGGCCGATGGTCGCCGCCGGCACCTCCAACGACGAGATCCTCGCGGCACGCGGTGTCCGCCCGGACTTCGGCGACAACGAAGACGACTGAGAACGACCGAGGGCGACCGAGGACGTAAAAGGACTCTGTGGACGACGAGGAAGAATGAGATGACCAAGCACACGCTCTCCGTCCTGGTGGAGAACACCCCCGGCATCCTCACCCGGATCGCCGCGCTGTTCGCCCGCCGCGGCTTCAACATCGACTCGCTCGCCGTCGGGGTGACCGAGCACCCCGACATCTCCCGCATCACCATCGTCGTCAACGTCGAGTCGCTGCCGCTGGAGCAGGTCACCAAGCAGCTCAACAAGCTCGTCAACGTGCTGAAGATCGTCGAGCTGGAGGACAGCGCCGCGATCCAGCGCGAGCTGGTCCTGGTGAAGGTCCGCGCCGACAACGAGACCCGCTCCCAGATCGTCGAGATCGTCCAGCTCTTCCGCGCCAAGACCGTGGACGTCTCCCCGGAGGCCGTCACCATCGAGGCCACCGGCGGCAGCGACAAGCTCGGGGCCATGCTCAAGATGCTGGAGCCGTTCGGCATCAAGGAGCTCGTGCAGTCCGGGACGATCGCCATAGGGCGCGGCGCCCGCTCGATCACCGACCGCAGTCTGCGCGCCCTGGACCGCTCGGCCTGACCGGCGGCCCCCCGCCGCCTCCCTCGCTCCAGATGGCGAGACCCGAAAACCTTTCCCCATTCACCCGTCATACGGTGTGACGTACAACCGGAAACCCGGAAACAAGGAGAATCCTCACGTGGCTGCCGAGCTGTTCTACGACAACGACGCCGACCTGTCCATCATCCAGGGCCGCAAGGTCGCGGTTCTGGGCTACGGCAGCCAGGGCCACGCCCACGCGCTGTCGCTGCGCGACTCCGGCGCCGATGTCCGGGTGGGCCTGCACGAGGGCTCCAAGTCCAAGCAGAAGGCCGAGGAGCAGGGCCTGCGCGTCGTCACCCCCGCCGAGGCCGCGGCCGAGGCCGACGTCATCATGATCCTGGTGCCGGACCCGATCCAGGCCCAGGTCTACGAGGAGTCCGTCAAGGACAACCTCAAGGACGGCGACGCGCTGTTCTTCGGCCACGGCTTCAACATCCGCTTCGGCTTCATCAAGCCCCCGGCCGGCGTCGACGTCTGCATGGTCGCCCCCAAGGGCCCCGGCCACCTCGTCCGCCGCCAGTACGAGGAGGGCCGCGGCGTGCCGTGCATCGCGGCCGTCGAGCAGGACGCCTCGGGCAACGCCTTCGCCCTCGCGCTCTCCTACGCCAAGGCGATCGGCGGCACCCGCGCCGGCGTCATCAAGACCACCTTCACCGAGGAGACCGAGACCGACCTCTTCGGCGAGCAGGCCGTCCTCTGCGGTGGCGCGTCCGCGCTGGTCAAGGCCGGTTTCGAGACCCTGGTCGAGGCCGGCTACCAGCCGGAGATCGCGTACTTCGAGTGCCTCCACGAGCTCAAGCTGATCGTGGACCTGATGTACGAGGGCGGCCTGGAGAAGATGCGCTGGTCGGTCTCCGAGACCGCCGAGTGGGGCGACTACGTCACCGGCCCCCGCATCGTCAACGACGGCACCAAGGCGGAGATGAAGAAGGTCCTGGGCGAGATCCAGGACGGCACCTTCGCCAACAACTGGATGAAGGAGTACCAGGCCGGTCTGCCGAAGTACAACGAGTACAAGAAGGCCGACGAGGACCACCTGCTGGAGACCACCGGCAAGAAGCTCCGCAAGCTCATGAGCTGGATGGACGACAAGGAGTAAGCGCCTGCCCCGTTCGCCGCCGGGCGGGCTCGCCGTCGAGCCCGCCCGGCGGCGTCCGGCGCCACGTGTCCGCACCGGGCGGGTGACCTTTCCCTTTCCGCGGGGGCGGGGCCCGGGTCCCCGATACACTGCGGAGCACATACGCGTTCAGGCTCACAGCGTCGTGCGTCTTCCACGCGGCTGCCCCCTTCACCGCCTTCGGCCGTCGGGACGGCCGTCCGTCAAGGACTAGTGAGGACTGAGGACCACGTGAGCACTGCTTCGCCCCGTAAACCCGTCGTACTCATCGCTGAAGAGCTGTCGCCCGCGACCGTCGACGCCCTGGGTCCGGACTTCGAGATCCGGCACTGCAACGGCGCGGACCGCGCCGAGCTGCTCCCCGCCCTCGCCGATGTGGACGCCGTGCTGGTCCGCAGCGCCACCAAGCTCGACGCCGAGGCCATCGCCGCGGCGAAGAGGCTCCGGGTCGTCGCCCGCGCCGGTGTCGGCCTGGACAACGTCGACGTCTCCGCCGCCACCAAGGCCGGCGTGATGGTCGTGAACGCCCCGACCTCCAACATCGTCACCGCCGCCGAGCTCGCCTGCGGCCTGCTCGTCGCCACCGCCCGGAACATCCCGCAGGCCAACTCCGCCCTGAAGAACGGCGAGTGGAAGCGGTCGAAGTACACCGGCGTCGAGCTCTCGGAGAAGACCCTCGGCGTCGTCGGCCTCGGCCGGATCGGGGTCCTCGTCGCCCAGCGCATGTCCGCCTTCGGCATGAAGATCGTCGCCTATGACCCCTATGTGCAGCCCGCGCGGGCCGCCCAGATGGGCGTCAAGCTCCTCACGCTCGACGAGCTGCTGGAGACCGCCGACTTCATCACCGTGCACCTGCCCAAGACCCCCGAGACCCTCGGTCTCATCGGCGACGAGGCGCTCCACAAGGTCAAGCCCTCCGTCCGCATCGTCAACGCCGCCCGCGGCGGGATCGTCGACGAGGCCGCGCTGGCCACCGCGCTGAAGGAGGGCCGCGTCGCGGGCGCCGGCCTGGACGTCTACACCTCCGAGCCGTGCACCGACTCTCCGCTCTTTGAGTTCGACAACGTCGTCGCCACCCCGCACCTGGGCGCCTCCACGGGCGAGGCCCAGGAGAAGGCGGGCATCGCCGTCGCCAAGTCGGTGCGGCTCGCGCTCGCCGGTGAGCTGGTGCCGGACGCGGTCAACGTCCAGGGCGGCGTCATCGCCGAGGACGTCAAGCCGGGGCTGCCGCTGGCGGAGAAGCTCGGCCGGATCTTCACCGCCCTCGCGGGCGAGGTCGCCGTCCGGCTCGACGTCGAGGTCTACGGCGAGCTCACCCAGCACGACGTCAAGGTCCTCGAACTGTCCGCCCTCAAGGGCGTGTTCGAGGACGTCGTCGACGAGACGGTGTCCTACGTCAACGCGCCCCTGTTCGCGCAGGAGCGGGGTGTCGAGGTCCGCCTCACGACCAGCTCCGAGTCGACCGAGCACCGCAACGTGGTGACGGTCCGCGGCACGCTCGCCGGGGGCGACGAGGTCTCCATCTCCGGCACGCTCGCCGGCCCCAAGCACCTCCAGAAGATCGTCGCCGTCGGCGACCACGGCGTGGACCTGGCGCTGGCCGACCACATGGCGTTCCTGCGCTACGGCGACCGCCCGGGCGTCGTGGGCACGGTGGGCCGCATCCTCGGCGAGGCGGGCATCAACATCGCCGGCATGCAGGTCTCCCGCGCGACGGAGGGCGGCGAGGCGCTCGTCGCCCTGACGGTCGACGAGTCGATCCCCGCCCCGGTGCTCGCGGAGATCGCGGAGGAGATCGGCGCGGTGTCGGCGCGTGCGGTGAACCTGACGGACTGAGGCTCGCGCTGTCGAGGGCCCGGCCGCACCGTGAGGGGTGCGGCCGGGCTCTTGTCTTTCTGCTCAGCGGAGGAGGGCGGCCCGCCAGGAGCGGTGCACGAGTTCGCGGTAGCCGGTGTGCGAGGGGTTGCGCCCCACGTGCCCGAAGGCCCAGTCGCGGGCGGCTTCGAAGTCGACGCCGGTCTCCGATGCGGCGTCGCACGCGGTGCACCGCATGGAGAAGGTGACGGGCGGTGCGGTGGGGCCCGTGTCGGGCCCGATGGTCCAGTCCGCGAACCGGACGACGCTACGGGCGCTCACGCGTGCCGCCGCTCGTGCGTGCTGAGCTCGGTGTGGGTGACGGGGCGGGTCACGTCGGGGTGTGCTTCCCACTCCCTGCCGCCGGCGGGCGGCCGCAGCTGGAGCCGGGGGCCTTCGTGGCCCATGACTTCACCGACCCTGTCGTGCCGGGTGTCGACGACGTAGGTGCCTTTGGCCGGGGCGGCCTTGCGTGAGGGGGTGGGGCAGGTGCACTCCAGGAGCTTGGAGCTGATCCTCATGTTGATCCCGTGGGCCGTGGCCCAGACGTGCACGCCGTGGGGGGAGGGGCGGGATTCGTCGTGGGGTGGCTCGGGTGGGTCGGCCGGACGGGCCGGTTCGGCCGGGGGTGCGGGGGGTTCGACGGGGGCGGGGGCGAGGAGTGCTCGCATCCACTCGAACCAGCGGCGGATAAACTCGCGCATGTCGACGCTCCTTGTAAGCGTTGGCCATGCCCCGGGGCCGTGACGGCGGTCGCCGGGGTCTTCTGACCAGCACAGAGTGCCGCCCCTTCGAGGCCGGAACTATCAGAGGTCGTTGATAGCTCGGGCCAGGGAATTACGTGCGGTTATACCCCCAGCCATGTGCCGTAGTTGTTGAACGACTCCGGCATCCTCCGCTTTGCCGACTCCAGCCCGGCGTACGTCTCCCGTACCGTCGGGTGGTAGCGCGTCTGCTGGGGTGCCAGCTTGCGAGCCTTCTGCAGGTTCTTGAAGGCGGCGTCGGTGCGTCCGGTCCACATCAGAGCTTGCGCGACCTCGGTGTAGTGATGTGCGAGCCGGGAAGGCGTCCAACCGTCCGGAACGAAGGTCTCCTGAGCCGTCTGCACGGCTTCCGGATACTGGCCCAGTTCGGCGAGGACGCTCACACGGTGCGCCCCGACATTGGTCGGGCCGAACGACAGCCAGTGGATTTCTTCGGCCGGGCCGGTCCGTTCGGCGATGCGCTGCGCTTCGTCGAGGTGTGCTTCGGCGGCGGACTCGTCCTGTCCACGACCGGCCAGCACGGCGGAACCCAGGTGGAGTTGTCCTGTCGCGACGTCGCGCACCCGGCCTGCGTCCGCCTGCTCCAGAGTCGACATCCCCAACCGGACGAGCCGCCGTCCGGTCCGGTGGTCACCGGCCCGCAGGTAGGCCACTCCGCGCAGGTACTGGCGGATCGCGCTCAGGACCGGATCGGATGCGCACTGCGCGGCCCAGCCCATGCGGTCCAGCGCGACCATGCCCAGGTCGGGATAGCTGAGCTTGGTGGTCACGTCATAGGCGGTGCGGTACGTGCTGGCGAGCAGACGCCAGTTCCTGGTTCCCTGGGCCAGGTGTGCCGCGGTGGTGGCCTCGGAGATCAGCCCCGGCAGGTCGGCAGCGGCCAGCTTGATATTGGTCGCGCGGACCATGGCGCACAAGGTGTCCGCATGGGCTTCCAGTTCCTCAGTCGGGCGGGGAATCAGGTCAGGGTCGGGGCCCAAGTCATAGATGTTCAGCGCTTCGCGGATCGGCTCGATCAATCCGTCGAACTGGTCTTTGCGCAGCTCTTCCAGGTACGGCTGCCCGGTCAATTCCGTGACGGGCACGGAAAGGGCACGGGCAAGCGCTCCTATGACGCCCGGGCTTGCGGGCAACACGCCTTGCTCGACTTTGGTGAGGGTGCTGTACGAGACGTGTGACAGCTCGGCCAATTCGCGCTGGGTCAGACGGCGGACCTTGCGTGCGTGTGAGATGCGGGCACCGGCGTACTCGTCAACGTGCGGGGGCATGAGCGGCTCCGTTCTGCGACGACATCAGAACGGTACCGCTGCCCGCTGGCTCGTTGCGTCGCGTGGGCCGATCGGATGGACTGAGCCGCATGACAAAGCCCCCTGTCCTGTACCTGGTCGCGTGCGCTGCCTCACCCACCCGCCACATCCGCACCGGCATCGAGAAGGCGCAGGCCGCCGGTTGGAACGTCTGCCTGATCGTCACGCCCTCCGCGTACCGGTGGATCGAGGATGACGTGCCCGAACTGGAGCGGCTCACGGGGCATCCGGTCCGGAGCGCGCACAAGCTACCGGACGAGCCGGACGTGTTGCCGCCCGCGGAAGCGATCGTGGTGGCACCGGCGAGCTTCAACACCCTCAACAAGTGGGCGGCCGGCATCAGCGACACCCTCGCCCTCGGCCTCCTCAACGAGGCTCTCGGACTCGGTCTGCCGCTCGTCGCCCTCCCGCACCTCAACGACGCCCAGGCAGCTCACCCGGCCTTCGGCCGCAGCGTGGCTCTGCTGCGCGAGTGCGGGGTGACGGTGCTGCTCGACGCGGAGGGCAAGGCACCCTCGATCAAGGAGAGCGGCGCGGACGCCTACCCGTGGGAGGCGGCGTTCGCGGCGTTGCCGGTGCGCTGAAGCGCGGTTGTCAGCCGGCCAAGGCCCACCCGCTATCCCCCGGAGGTGGATGACACGCGCCGCCCGGAAGCTCGGGGCGTGCGAAGGCCCGGGAACGCGTGCCGCGTTCCCGGGCCCGGGCGGTCACTTGTAGACGCCGACCCCCGCGCCGCATCTCCAGGCGGATCCGCCGTTCGTCTGGTTCTCATAGGAGCAGGCGGTGATGGTCCCCGACAGGAACGTCCCCGCGTAGTCGAAGTAGGTCGTGGGGATGGTCTTGGAGCCCTTCCCGTCGAGCGAGATGACCGGGGTGTTGTACGAGGTCGTCGTGGTCCGGACGGCCAGGTACACGGCGGAGCCCTTCTTGTGGCTTCCGAGGTCCTTCAGTGTTCCGTTGACCTTCACCGCTGTGTTCGTGACGTAGTAGGAGCCCGTGAAGCGGGCGTCCGCGCTGTGGGCGGTGACGCCGACGGCGTGCGCGCCGGTGGCTGCCAGCAGGGTGAGGGAGGAAGCGGCGGCGATGACCGCGGCGGCCGTGCCGGAGCGGCGGAACAGACGAGACATGCGTGATCCCTCCAAGGGAACAAGGCGGCCCGCACCCGGCCGGGGAGCGGTACTCGAGAGTTCCGCGGCGCTCGACGGCCCGGCAAGCGATCTGCCCCGTCCCGGACAGAGCCCGGACAGACAGGACCGCGACCTGGCGTTTCGCGGACTGTCCGGGACGCCTCGCCCCCGTCCGGCGGTCTCCGGACAGCCCGCCGCGCGCCGCCCCCGGGACGTTCCCCTCACCCACCCGGCCCGGAAGAATCGCCGCCCCCGGCGGCCCCGGCTACGTTCGGGGGAGTCGATCGAGGAGAGAGCGCTCATGGCCGGTCTCGTGCGCAAGAGTTTCAGCTCGCCGGAGGAAGTCCGTCCCTTTGAGGCCGGCAAGGGGCGGCTCGAGCTGGTGAACATGGACTCCGGGCCCGTGGGCCGGGCCACGTTCGAGCCGGGGTGGCGGTGGTCCGAGCACGTCAAGCCGATCGCGGGGACCGACAGCTGTCAGGCCGCCCACATGGCCTACTTCGTCTCCGGCCGGATGCGGGTCGTCATGGACGACGGCGAGGAGACGGAATTCGGGCCCGGCGACTACATGCTCTGCCCGCCCGGCCACGACGCCTGGGTCGTCGGCGACGAACCCTGCGTCGTGATCGACTGGCAGGGCTTCGCGGACTACGCCAAACGGTAGGGCGGGCCCGGACGGGCGGGCGTGGACGCGACCCGCGGGTGGGCTCCCCGGCGGCGCGCCGACGGCGTGACAGGATGTCCTTATGTCTACCAACGTTTTCTTCGACATCACCATCGACGGCGACGCCGCGGGCCGCATCGTCTTCAAGCTGTACGACGACGTCGTCCCCAAGACGGCGCAGAACTTCCGCGAGCTCGCCACCGGCCAGCACGGCTTCGGCTACGAGGGCTCCGGCTTCCACCGCGTCATCCCGGACTTCATGCTCCAGGGCGGCGACTTCACCCGTGGCGACGGCACGGGCGGCAAGAGCATCTTCGGTGAGAAGTTCGCCGATGAGAACTTCAAGCTCAAGCACGACAAGCCGTTCCTGCTGTCCATGGCGAACGCCGGCAAGAACACCAACGGCTCGCAGTTCTTCATCACCACGGTGCTGACGCCGTGGCTGGACGGCAAGCACGTCGTCTTCGGCGAGGTCGTCGAGGGCCAGGACCTGGTCACGAAGATCGAGTCCCTGGGCTCGCACTCCGGTGCCACCCGCGCGAAGATCGTCATCGCCTCCTCGGGCGTCGTGGGCGAGTAACACCCCCTTCCGCCGGGGCCCGCCGGGCCGCACGAGGCCGGCTGCGCAGCCTTCGGGCTGCGGCAGCCGGCCTCGGGGCTTTTCAGGGCGCCCCCGCCCCCGCCGACGCCTTCTCCGCCGGCCGCGCCGGGCGGACGCCGCGGAGCAGGAGCGGTGCCAGGACCGCCGCCGCCCCCACGGCCACCGCGGCACCGATCGCCGCCGCGTGCATGCCGCCTGTGAATGCCTCCCGGGCCGCCGCGGTGAGGGCCTCGCCCGTACGGGCCGGCAGACCGTCGGCCACCACCAGCGCGTTCCCCAGCGTCTCCCGCACGGAGGCCAGCGCCCCGGCCGGCAGGCCGTCCGGCACCGCGCCGGTGACGTCGTGCCGGTAGTACGCGGCCCCCGCGCTGCCCAGGACGGCCGTGCCGAGCGCCGCGCCGAACTCCTGGCCGGTCTCCAGCAGGGCCGCCGCCGCGCCCGAGCGCTCCGGCGGCGCGGCGTCCAGGGCGAGGTCCGTGATCAGCGTCATCACCGTGACGATGCCGACCGCCACGATGCCCGACGCCACGAGGATCACCCAGATCCCGGAGCCGGCCCCCGCCCCCAGGGCGAAGAGGTAGCCGAACGTGGCGACGGCGAAGGCCCCGCCGATGACGTACGCGCGGTCGACGCCCCTGCTCACCAGCGCCGTCGCCGCCGGAGCGGCACCGCCCACCGCCAGCGACGGGACCAGGCACCACAGCGCCGACTCCAACGGGCTCTTGCCGAGCACCAGTTGCAGGTACTGCATGGAGAAGACGGTGAAGCCGGCCATCGCGAACATCGCCACCGCGTTGATGCCGATGGACGCCCCGAAGCCGCGCCCGCGGAACAGCGCGGGGCTGATCATCGGCTCCTCGGCCACCCGCTGCCGCCGGACGAACAGCGCGCCGACGACCAGCCCGGCGGCGACGGCCAGGGCGGCGGGCGCGTCGAAGCCGTCGGCGGCGATGCGCTTGAGCCCGTAGACGGCGGGCAGGACGGCCGCGAAGGAGAGCAGCGAGCTCAGCACGTCGAAGCGCCGGCCGGGGGCCGGGCTCTTGAACTCCGGCACCAGCAGCGGGGCGAGGACGAGCAGCAGCACCATCGCCGGCAGGTTGATCAGGAAGACCGAGCCCCACCAGAAGTGGCTGAGCAGAAAGCCGCTGAGCACCGGCCCGAGCGAGATCCCGCCGGTCATCGCCGCCGACCAGACGGCCACGGCGGTGGCACGCTGCCCGGCGTCGCGGAACATGTTGCGCACCAGACCCAGCGTCGACGGCATGAGCGTGGCGCCGCCGATGCCGAGCAGCGCCCGTACGGCGATGAGCATCTCGGCGCTCTGCGCGTACGCGGCCGCCACCGAGGCCGCGCCGAAGGCGGTGGCCCCGATCAGCAGCAGCTTGCGGCGGCCGATGCGGTCGCCCAGCGCCCCCATGGTCAGCAGCAGGCCGGACAGCGCGAAGCCGTACATGTCGAAGATCCACAGCTGCTGGGTGGCGGTGGGCGCCAGGTCGCGGCTGATGAACGGCACGGCGAAATACAGCACCGAGACATCCATGGAGACGAGGAGCAGCGGCAGCGTCAGCACCGCCATCCCCATCCATTCCCTGCGGCCCGCGCGCGGGCCCTGCGTGTGCGGCTCGGACATCGGAAGCTCCCCCTAGTGCGGTGTGCGTATGGCGTACGCGTTATGTGCGTACAAGGTACGCACAGGTGGAACTGAACTGCAATGCGGGCGGATTTTTTGGGGTAGTGCACTAGTGCTTGGCGGTGCGGTGCTAGCCTTCCGCCCATGGGTGCACTAGAACGGTCGGAGGCTCAGGCCCCGGCTCCTTACCTCCGGATCGCCGCCGAGCTCCGCGACCGCATCGCCTCCGGTGAGCTCCGCGCGGGCGAGAAGGTCCCCTCGACGCGCCGGATCACCCAGGAGTGGGGTGTCGCCATGGCGACCGCCACCAAGGTCCTGACGGTGCTCCGGCAGGAAGGGCTCGTCCGGGCCGTGCCCGGCGTCGGCACCGTCGTCGAGGGGCCCGGCCGGCCGGGGGCCGCGGCTGCACCGCGCCGGCCCAGGGCGCGCGACGCCGAGCCCGGGCTCACCCGGGAGCGCATCGTGCGGACCGCCGTGCGCATCGCCGACGCCGAGGGTGCCGCGGCCCTGTCCATGCGCGCGATCGCGGCCCAGCTGGGCGTCTCCACCATGGCCCTGTACCGCCATGTGCAGGGCAAGGATGAACTGGTCGTCATGATGGCGGACGCCGTCTTCGGCGAGGACGAGCTGCCCGCCGACGCGCCCGCGGACTGGCGGGGGAGGCTGGAGGCGGCGGCCCGGCTGCAATGGGCGCTCTACCGGCGCCACCCCTGGCTGGCGAAGGCCATGTCCTTCACCCGGCCGCTGCTCTCCGCGAACGCCCTGACCCACATGGAGTGGGCGATGGCCCCGGTGGTACGGCTCGGCCTGGGCGCGCACGACCTGCTGCACATCACCGTCACGGTGGCGGGCTACGTGCGCGGCGTCGCCGTGAACCTGGAGGAGGAGGCGGAGGCCGAGCAGGACACCGGCATCACCAACGACCAGTGGCTGGAGGAGCGGTACCCGGCGATGGCCGAGATCGTCGAGTCCGGCGCGTACGCGATGTACGGGCAGATCATGCGGGCCCCGGGCGTCGACCTGAGCCTCGACTCGATGTTCGAGTTCGGGCTGCTGCGGCTGCTCGACGGGCTGGGTGTGTACCTGGAGGGCGCGCGCCCCGCCCGGTGAGCGTCACCGGCGGGTGGCGAGCCCGGGGGCCTGCTCCTGCTCCGGGGTCTCCGGGGCGGGCTGCCCGGTCCTGACGCCCCGCAGCACGGCCACGGTCACCGCGGCCGCCACCAGCAGGACGGCCGCCCCGCCGAGCGCGGCGACGTTCATGCCGTGGGTGAACGCCTCGCGTGCCGCGGCCAGTACGGCCTGCCCGGTCCGGCCGGGCAGGTGCGCCGCAACGGCGGTCGCGCCGCCGAGCGTCTCGCGCACCGCCTCCAGCGCGCCGTGCGGCAGGCCGGCGGGCGCCGAGTCGGTCACGTCGCGGCGGTAGACGGCCACGCCGACGCTGCCGAACAGGGCCATGCCCAGGGCGCCGCCGAGCTCCTGCCCGGTCTCCAGGAGCGAGGCCGCGCTGCCCGCCTTCTCCGGCGGGGCCGTGGCCAGGGCCATGTCGGAGACCAGGGCCAGCACCGTGACGATGCCGCAGCTGACGACGCCGGACCCGAGGAGCAGGAGCACCAGGGAGTCCGGTCCGCACACGGCCAGCAGCGCGAAGCCGCCGGCGCCGATGACGAACCCGCCGGCCATGACGTACGCCGTGGGGAACCGCTGCCCGAGGACACCGGCCAGCGGGGCGGCGATCCCGACCGCGAGGGAGGGCAGGGTGCTCCACAGCGCCGACTCCAGCGGGCTCTTGCCGAGCACCGACTGGAGGTACTGGGTGGTGAAGTACGCGGAGCCCATCATCCCGAACAGAGCAAGGGAGTTGATCGCGACACCCACCCCGAACGCCCGGTGCCGGAACAGCGCGCGGCTGATCATCGCGTCGCCGCGGGTGCGCTGCCGGTGGACGAAGACGGCGCCGACGGCCGTCCCCATGGCGGCGCACGCCGCCATGGGGACGCTGAACCCCTCGGCGGCGATCTCCTTGACCCCGTAGATCAGGGGCAGCACCGCGCCCATCGACAGGGGCACGCTCAGCAGGTCGAACCGCCCCGGCGCCGGGTCCTTGGACTCCGGCACGAGGACCGGCGCGAGGAGCAGCAACAGCACCATCGCGGGCACGTTGACCAGGAAGACCGAGCCCCACCAGAAGTGGTCGAGCAGCAGTCCGCCCAGCACCGAGCCGAGGGCGATGCCGCCCGCCATGGCACCGGACCAGATGCCGATCGCCTTCGTGCGCTGCCCGGCGTCCCGGAAGAGGTTGCGGACCAGCGCCAGCGTGGACGGCATCAGCGTGGCGCCGCCGATGCCAAGCACGGCCCGCGCCGCGATGAGCAGCTCCGCGCTCTGGGCGTAGGCGGCGGTGACCGAGGCCGCGCCGAAGGCCGCCGCCCCGAACATCAGCAGTTTGCGGCGGCCTATCCGGTCGCCGAGGGATCCCATGGTGATCAGCAGCCCGGCCAGGGCGAAGGCGTACACGTCGAAGATCCACAGCTGCTGGGTGCCGCTCGGCGCCAGGTCCTCGCCGATGGCCGGGATCGCGAAGAAGAGGACGGAGACGTCCATCGAGACCAGGAGGAGGGGCAGCAGGAGGACGACGAAGGCCGTCCACTCCCTGCGCCCGGCACGTGTTCCGGAGTGCGTCATGGCGGTGACTATACAAACGTCTTAAACGCTTGTCTATGACGCTTGTATAAGACGCCCGTCTAGTACGGGTGTATGGGCAGCGCTAGGCTTCTGACATGGGACATCGCGAAGATCTGCTCGAAGGCGCCAAGACCTGCCTGCTCGAAAAGGGCTGGGTGGGCACCACCGCGCGGGACATCGTGGCCGCCTCCGGAGCCAACCTCGCCTCCATCGGCTACCACTACGGCTCGAAGGACGCCCTGATGATGGAGGCGTTCTTGAAGATGACGGAGGAGTGGGGCGAGCAGGCCACCCGCAGGCTCGCGGCCGCGCGCGACCAGGACGCCGGCCGGGAACGGCAGCTCGCGCGGGTCATGGACGCGATGTTCGAGGAGTTCGCGGCCAACCGCCCGTTCTGGGTCGCGCAGATGGAGGTCATCGGACAGCTCCACCGCAACCCCGAGCTGAAGGAGCGGTTCGCCGCGGTCCTGCCCAGCGGCCGCGAGGGAGTGCTGGCGATCTTCGAGGGCGTCGACGACGTGGAGGTGCCCACCGGGGCCACGCGGACGGCCGGGGCCTTCGTCCACGCGCTCTTCATCGGCATGTGGGCGCAGTGGATCATGGATCCGACGTCCGCGCCGACCGGCGCCGAGCTCGTCGAGGGCATGCGCCGGGTCCTGACGGGAACGGTGTTCGACGCGCCGGGGAAGTGAGGCGACCGCCCCGCGGCCGGAGAGCGGGGCCGGTACTCGCATATCCATCACACATATGTGGAGCGCATACTCACCGCACGGCCGTGGCCCGATCGCAGGCGCCCCGGCCGTGCGGCGCGTGGACCCCTGTCCGGAAGGCCCGCCCGTGCGTCGTATTCCAATGTTGTGCGGAGTATGGCCAAATTGTGCGTAGCCGAGAGCCGCAGAGGCGCTTGCACTGGACGTGATGGATGTGGAGGACCCCACTCCTGACGCCTGGAAGGTTGCCCCATGACCGACATCGGAACCCGTTCCACTGCTCCGTCAGCACCCGCCTTCCCCGACGACCGCACCTGTCCGTACCAGCCACCGCCGAGCTACGGACAGCTGACCGCACAAGGCCCCCTGGCGCGCGTCACGCTGTACGACGGGCGCGTGGTGTGGCTGGTGACCGGACACGCGGAAGCCCGCACCCTGCTCACCGACCCCCGCCTCTCCACGGACCGCCGCAATCCGGCCTTTCCCGTCGTCGCCCCGCGCGCCGAGGCGCAGTCCGCCGTCGTCCTCCCGCTCGTCGGCGTCGACGATCCCCTGCACGCCCGTCAGCGCCGGATGCTCATCCCCCGCTTCGGCCTCAAGCGCGTCGCCGCCATGCGCCCCCTCATCCAGCGGGTCGTGGACCGGCTCATCGACGACATGCTCGCCGATGGCCCCGGCGCCGAACTCGTCTCCGCCTACGCCATGCCTGTTCCCTCGACGGTCATCTGCTCCCTGCTCGGCGTCCCCTACGAAGACCACGGCTTCTTCGAGAGCCGCTCCCGCGCCCTGCTCGCCGCGGACACCGCCCGGGAAGCGGCCGCCGCCCGCGACGACCTGCGCGGCTACCTCGGCCGGCTCATCGAGCGCAAGCAGGCCGAGCCGGGCGACGGCCTCCTCGACGAACTCGTCGCCGAACGCCTCGCCGAAGGGGAGCTCGACCGCGAAGAGCTCGTCATGATGACGCTGGTGCTGCTCGTCGCCGGCCACGAGACCACGTCCAACATGATCTCCCTCGGCGTGTACACGCTCCTCGAACACCCCGAGGAACTGGCCGCGCTGCGCGCCGACCCCGCGCTGATGCCCCGGGCCGTCGAGGAGCTGCTGCGCTTCCTGTCCATCGCCGACGGGCTCGTCCGCGTCGCCACCGAGGACATCGAGATCGGCGGCCGGACGCTGCGCGCCGGCGACGGCGTCATGATCGGCACCTCGGTGGTCAACCGCGACGGCGCCGCCTACGAGGACCCCGCCGCCTTCGACGTCCACCGCTCGGCCCGCCACCACGTCGCCTTCGGCTACGGCGTCCACCAGTGCCTCGGCCAGAACCTGGCCCGCGCCGAGATGGAGATAGCCCTGCGCACCCTCGTCGAGCGCATCCCCACCCTGCGCCTGGCCGTCGCCCCGGACGAGGTCGTGGCCAAGCCCGCCAACACCCTGCAAGGACTCGTGGCCCTCCCGGTCACCTGGTGACGAAAGAACGGACCCCCACGATGAGCACGATCCGCATCTCCCTCGACTCCGACCTGTGCATCGGCGCCGGCCAGTGCGCCCTGACCGCGCCGAACGTCTTCACGCAGGACGACGACGGCTTCGGCGCCCTCCTCCCCGGCCGCGAGGACGGCGCGGGCGACCCGCTGGCCAGGGAAGCGGCGCGGTCCTGCCCCGTCCAGGCGATCACGGTGGAGGACAGCTGACCCACCGGCAGCAGGGCTCAGCCGCCCTGGGTCAGACCCGTGCGCACCTCCTCCTCCGATGTCTCCCGCAGCTCACCGTCCAGCCGCAGCCAGCGCGTCACCCCGAGGGACGCGAGGAAGTTGACGTCGTGGCTGACCACGATCAGCGCCCCCTCGTACGACTCCAGGGCCGTGGTCAGCTGACGGGTGCTCGCCATGTCCAGATTGTTCGTCGGCTCGTCCAGCATCAGCAGCTGCGGGGCGGGCTCGGCGAGCATCAGAGCCGCCAGGGTGGCCCGGAAGCGCTCGCCGCCCGACAGGGTCGCGGTCCGCCGGTCGGCCCGTGACCCCTTGAACAGGAAGCGCGCCAGGCGTGCCCGGACGGCGTTGCCGGTCGCGTCGGGGGCGAACCGCGCCACGTTCTCGGCGACGGTCAGCTCCTCGTCGAGCACGTCGAGCCGCTGGGGCAGGAAGCGCAGCGGCACATGGGCCGTGGCCTCCCCGGAGACGGCCGCCAGCTCTCCGGCGACCGTCCGCAGGAGCGTCGTCTTGCCCGCGCCGTTGCCGCCGGTGAGCGCGACGCGCTCGGGGCCGCGCAGCTCGAAGTCTCCCGCGACGCGCGCCCCGTACCTGAGGTGGAGTTCGCGCAGGGTGAGCACGGTCCGGCCCGGCGGCACCGCGGTGGACGGGAGGTCGACACGGATCTCGTCGTCGTCCCGCACGGCCTCCACGGCCTCGTCGAGCCGCTCCCTCGCCTCGCCGAGCCTGCCCTCGTGCAGGAGGCGGTGCTTGCCTGCGGAGACCTGGGCCTGCCGCTTGCGCTCACCCATGACGATCTTGGGCTCGCGCTTGGAGTCCGCCATCTTCTGCCCGTAGCGCTTGCGGCGGGCCAGTTTGACCTGGGCGTCGGCCAGTTCGCGCTTCTGCTTGCGCAGATCGGACTCGGCGGCCCGCACCAGGCGCTCGGCCGCCTCCTGCTCGGCGGCGAGCGCCTCTTCGTACGCGGAGAACGTGCCGCCGTACCAGGTGATCCCGCCCGCCCGCAGATCGGCGATCCGGTCGACGCGGTCGAGGAGTTCCCGGTCGTGGCTGACCACGACCATGACGCCCTGCCACGCCTCGACGGCCGCGTACAGGCGGCTCCGCGCCGGCACGTCGAGGTTGTTGGTGGGCTCGTCGAGGAGGAGCACGTCCGGCCGGCGCAACAGCAGCGCGGCCAGGCGCAGCAGGACCGACTCGCCGCCGGAGACCTCGCCGACGGTGCGGTCCAGGCCGATGTGGTCCAGCCCCAGCCCGGCCAGGGTCGCCAGGGTGCGCTCCTCGACGTCCCAGTCGTCGCCGACCGCCGTGAAGTGCTCCTCGCGGACGTCGCCCGCCTCGATGGCGTGCAGCGCGGCGCGGGTGCCGGCGATGCCGAGGACGTCCTCGACGCGGAGCGTGGTGTCGAGAATGAGGTTCTGCGGCAGGTAGCCGATCTCGCCGGCCACGCGCACCGTGCCGCCGGCCGGGGCGAGTTCCTGGGCGATCAGCTTCACCAGGGTGGACTTCCCGGACCCGTTGAGACCGATGAGACCGGTCCTGCCGGGCCCGAACGCGGCCTGGAGGCCGTCGAAGACGGGGGTGCCGTCGGGCCAGGCGAAGGAGAGGGACGAACAGGTGATGCCGGGAGAGGACGCGGGATGCACGGTCATAGGGGCCTCGCGGGGTTGCTGGGGGTGGCCGGGGCAACGTGTTCGAGACACCAGAGGGCGACCACAGAGCGACCGCAGCGGGCGAGGGAAGGAAGAAAACCCTGGACCGGCGGGAGGACGGCTCAACGCGTCGAGGTCGCACACGGAACGCGGCAGCGCGGCATTGGTGGCACGGCTGCGTGGCGCGGTGTCTCAAGACCTCAGACGAGCAACGTCCTACTCCGTTCGACGGCTACAGGGGCGTTGTCCACGGTAGGAAGGCGCCGGTGGGGGTGTCAACGCAATTAATCCGCCGCAGCAGCCCGCCACGGCAGTCGGGTACGGAAAGCCCGCCGCGGAGATCGGCTGGAGCGGAGATCGGCTAGAGCCTCGACGCCTTCAGGGCCATGTGCAGGAGCAGCCGTCCCTCGCCCTCGTCCAGGTCGAGGCCCGTCAGCTGCTCCACGCGGGACAGGCGGTAGTAGAGGGTCTGGCGGTGGATGCCCAGGGCCGCGGCCGTCCGGCCGGCCTGGCCGGCGCAGTCGAGGAAGACCTCGGCGGTCCGCGCCAGCTCGGTGTGGGCGGGCGCCAGCAGCGGCACCACGCAGGCGTCCGCCGCGGCCCCCTGCGGCAGCGCGGCCAGCAGCCGGTACGGGCCGATGGCCGCCCACTCCGCCACCGGGCCCAGCCGGGCCTCCGCACCGGCCGCCCGCGCCGCGGCCAGGGCCTCGTGCCAGGCGGCCGGCAGGTCGGCCAGGCCCCGGCGGGGCGAGCCCAGCCCGGCCGTGGCGGGCCCGGCCGGGCCCGCCCCCGCCGGGCCGCCCGCGCGCGGCGAGCGCAGCAGCCGGTCGGCGGCCGTCCGGGCGGGGGCCACGGACGTCGCCGCCCGCAGCCGGATCAGCGCGGCGAGCGCGGCCGAGCCGTCGGGCAGCGCGTCCGGGACCGCGCACAGCGCCGCCACCCCCGACTGCGCGGCGAGCGCCGAACCCGTCCCGTCCGCCGCCGGCTGTTCCGCGTCCGGGCCCTCGGAGTCGGCCGCCGCGCGCCACGGCGTCACCGCGACCACCGCCAGCGGGCCCTCCGCCGCCGAGCCCAGCGCGTCCCGCAGCGCCGCGCGCGCCGCGTCCCGCCCGGCCGGCCGGCCGGCCAGCAGCTCCCGCAGCAGCTCGCCCAGCTCGGCGCCCGCGCGGGCCTCGGCGGCCAGCAGGGCCCCGATGCGGGCGGCGGTCTCCATGGCCTGCGCCAGCCCGGGGTCCGCGAACGGCACACTCAGATCGAGTCCCGCCAGCCGCTCGTCGTCCAGCAGCCACACATAGCCGTGCACGACACCCCGATGGCGTACCGGCAGACAGATGCGGCCCTTGAACACCCCCGCCGCCGGGTCCGGCGGGATCCGCAGCGGCGCCTGCGCCCGGGCGATGCCGAACGCCTCGAACCAGGCCCGGACGGCCGCGGTCGACCGCCGCTGGAGGATCGACCGGGTGCGCACCGGGTCCATCGTCAGCTCCAGGTCGTCGTCCCCGTCGTGGGCGCCGAACGCGATCAGCGCGAAGTCCCGGTCCTCCAGGGTCGCGGGGGCGCCCAGGGCCGCCGAGATCTCGTCCACGAGCTGCTGGTAGTCGCCTCGCATCGCCGCGCCGCGCTCCTTCCCCGGTCCGGTTCTCCCCGTCTTTCCCCGCCGCCTCGCCACGCCGGGAAAACCATTGTCATACATCTGTCTGAGATCCCGGCCACGGATGCGTGACAGCTGTCGATGGCAGAGGGCCGGGGCGATCTCTAGGTTTCACGATGAGTCACTTATGCCGTTTCCCGCAGGGGACCGGCCGTCATCGTGGAGGTGCCCCGTGCTGGGTCCCGTGATCCTCGCTGCGTCGCGCAGCGACAAAATGCGCCGTTTCGTCTCGGCCGCCCCGGGCACCAAGCAGGTCGTCGACCGCTTCATCGCGGGCGAGACCGTCGACCAGGTCGTCCCCATCGTGGTGGACGCCACGTCCGGCGGCCTGGAGGTCACCCTGGACGTGGTGGGCGAGGACATCACCACCGTCGAGCAGTCGTACGCCGCGCGCGACGCCTACCTGGAGCTCGTCGAGCGCCTCAAGGGACTCGGCCTGGGCGAGCGGGCCGAGATGTCCGTCAAGCTCTCCATGTTCGGCCAGTCCCTGGAGGGCGGCCACGAGCTGGCCCTCGCCAACATCCGCCCGGTCGTCGAGGCCGCCGCCGCCATCGGCACCACCGTCACCCTCGACGCCGAGGACCACACCACCCTCGACTCGATGTTCGCCATCCACGAGGAACTGCGGAAGGACTTCCCGCAGACCGGCTGCGTCATCCAGGCGTACCTCTTCCGCACCGAGGACGACGCCCGCCGCCTGGCCGCCGCCGGCAGCCGGGTGCGTATCGTGAAGGGTGCGTACAAGGAGCCGGGCTCCGTCGCGTACCTGGACAAGGCCGAGATCGACAAGGCGTTCGTCCGCATCGTCAAGATCCTGATGGCGGGCGACGGCTACCCGATGATCGGCTCCCACGACCCGCGCCTGATCGCCATCTCGCAGGAGCTGGCCCGGCAGGCGGGGCGCAAACTGGACGAGTACGAGTTCCAGATGCTCTACGGCATCCGCAGCGACGAGCACGTCCGCCTGGCCGCCGAAGGGCACCGGATGCGCGTGTACACGGCGTACGGGACCGACTGGTACGGCTACTTCATGCGCCGCCTGGCCGAGAAGCCGGCGAACCTGCTGTTCTTCGCCCGCTCCATCCTCACCAAGGGCTGAGCCCCAGACCACCCCCTAGCCCCGAAGGAGATACGGAAACCATGGACGCCGTAACCCAGGTCCCCGCCCCGGTCAACGAGCCGGTGCACAGCTACGCCCCCGGTTCCCCGGAGCGCGCCCGCCTCGAGGCCAAGCTCAAGGAGCTGGCCGGCAACCCCGTCGACCTGCCGATGACCATCAACGGTGAGAAGCGGATGGGCGGCGGCGAGCCGTTCCAGGTCGTGCAGCCGCACAACCACGCCGCCGTCATCGGCACCTTCCGCCACGCCACCACCCAGGACGCCCAGGACGCGGTCGACGCCGCCCTGGCCGCCGCCCCGGCGTGGCGCGCCATGTCCTTCGACGACCGCGCCGCGATCATCCTGCGCGCCGCCGAGCTGCTGGCCGGCCCCTGGCGCGAGACGCTGGCCGCCTCCACCATGCTGGGCCAGTCCAAGACCGCCCAGCAGGCCGAGATCGACACCCCGTGCGAGCTCGTCGACTTCTGGCGCTTCAACGTGCACTTCGCGCGCCAGATCCTCGCCGAGCAGCCCGTCGCCAACTCCGCCGGCGTGTGGAACCGCAGCGACCACCGGCCGCTGGAGGGCTTCGTCTATGCGATCACGCCCTTCAACTTCACCGCCATCGCCGGCAACCTCCCGACCGCCCCGGCCCTCATGGGCAACGTGGTCGTCTGGAAGCCGTCCCCCACGCAGACCCACTCCGCCGTGCTGCTCATGCAGCTCCTGGAGGAGGCCGGCCTGCCCAAGGGCGTCATCAACCTGGTGACCGGCGACGGCCTCGCCGTCTCCGAGGTGGCCCTGAACCACCCCGAGCTGGCCGGCATCCACTTCACCGGCTCGACCAAGACCTTCCAGTACCTGTGGAAGACGGTCGGCAACAACATCGAGAAGTACAAGTCCTACCCGCGCCTGGTCGGCGAGACCGGCGGCAAGGACTTCGTCGTCGCCCACCCGAGCGCCGACCCGGCGATCCTGAAGACCGCCCTGACCCGCGGCTCCTTCGAGTTCCAGGGCCAGAAGTGCTCGGCCTCCTCCCGCGCCTACATCCCGCGCTCGCTGTGGGAGAACGGCTTCAAGGAGGACTTCGCGGCCGAGGTCGACGGCATTGCCATGGGTGACGTCACCGACCTGTCGAACTTCATCGGCGCCGTCATCGACGAGCGGTCCTTCGCGAAGAACAAGGCCGCGATCGACCGCGCCAAGTCCGACCCGAGCTGCACGATCGTCGCGGGCGGCACGTACGACGACTCGGTCGGCTACTTCGTCCGCCCGACCGTCATCGAGTGCACGGACCCGGCGAACGAGGTCTTCACGACCGAGTACTTCGGCCCGATCCTCGCCGTCCACGTCTACGAGGACGCCGACTTCGACGCGATGCTGGCCCAGATGGAGTCCGTCTCGGCGTACGCGCTGACCGGCTCGGTCATCGCCCAGGACCGCTACGCGGCCGCCGACGCGATGGAGAAGCTCCGCTTCGCCGCGGGCAACTTCTACATCAATGACAAGTCGACCGGCGCCGTCGTCGGCCAGCAGCCGTTCGGTGGTGGCCGCGCGTCGGGCACCAACGACAAGGCCGGGGCCGCGTCCAACCTGATGCGCTGGACCTCGACCCGCTCCATCAAGGAGACGCTGGTCCCGCCGACCGAGTACGGCTACCCGCACATGGGCTGACCAGCCCTTTTGTGTAAGTCCCGCCCCCGACCGGCTCTCGCCGGCCGGGGGCGGCGCCGTGTGCCGGGCCCTTTCCGGGCCCGGCACAGGTGTTACAGACCGCCGCAGTAGGGCGGGATGATGTTCTTGTGGGCCACCCAGCCGGTGGTGCCCTTGGGCAGGCCGCCCCGGCTCTTGGCCTTCAGGACGACGCGGTCCCAGCCACCGGACTTGCCGGTGATGCGGATCGGGTCCTTGAAGTACAGCTGGCCCTTGACGGCGCTCGACGTGCTCGCCTTGGCGCGCAGCCGGGTGCCGTCGGTGTAGATCATCGCGTTGTCGGCGTTGCAGACCTTGGCGGCAGCCTGCGCCGGGGCGGCCACGACGGCGGTGCCGCCGATGAGCGCGGCCGTGGTGAGCGTGAGGGATACGAGGGATACGCGGGATATTCGGCGCACGGAAGCGTCCTTCGGTGTTCGGGTCAAGCGAGGTTTCGGACAAGATCGCGGCGTAGCCGCGGCGATCACCTTAGAGGGCCGGGCATGGAGGTCTTGTGGAGAGGTTGTCACGCCCCTGTCACGACTTCGGGCGCGTCAGCGCCAGCCGGTGACGATCAGCGCCAGGCCGGCGGTGAAGCCGCCGCCCAGCAGGACGAGGTACACCGGGTAGAGCCGGCGCAGCCGCCCGGCCGAGACCGCGAAGGCGGCGAAGCCGAGCCCCACGGTCAGGGTGCGGACGGACCGGGCCCGGGCCGCGGCGCCCAGGAAGTCCCCGGGCGGGGTTCCGGTGCGGCCTGCCGCTGCCGCGTAGACCTTGAACGGCACCCCGTTCCACGGCTGGTGCCGCACGGCCCCGGCCCCTTCCGCGACGAGCTGACGGGTGGCCTCGGCGTGCATCCGCTCCGTCGTCAGCGGTGCCGGCAGACGCACGCCGGACGCGGCGAGGTGCACCGCGAGCAGCCCGCCCGCGAGGGTTCCGGCGAGCGCGGCCAGCGAGAGCCGCAGGGCCGCGCGGGGTGCGGCGACACAGGCGACGGCGAGGAAGAGCTCCGGCATCAACGGCCAGCTGAGCGCTTCCGCGCCCGCCCACCCGAAGGCCAGCGCCGGTCCGCGGCGGGACGCGACGAGGGCGGCGGTGCGGCGGCGCAGGGGGGAGTCGGGGGTGGAGGTGGGGGTGAGGGCCGTGGTGGCCGCGGGGGCGGTCATCGGTCGGCCCGGGCGGTCAGTTCCGCCACCGCCGCGCGCGCCCGCTCAGGGGTGACCGTGCCGTACAGCGGCCGCCCGACGCGGACCCGGACGGCCGCCGGGCGCAGGCGGCCGTGCTTGGGCAGCAGCCGGTCGGTGCCGGAGATCCCGACGGGTACGACCGGCACCCCGGCCCGCTCGGCGAGCAACAGCGCGCCCCGGTGGAACGCGCCCACTCCGCCGTCGCCCCGCTCGCTCGCCCGGGTGCCCTCCGGGAAGAGGACCACGGCCCGGCCGGCCCGCAACTCACCGGCTGTCGCCAGCAGGTCGGCCGTGCCGCCGCCGGTGCGTCGCACGGGGAATCCCGCCGCGAGGTGCCGGCAGATCCGGGCCCGCCGGGGCGTGGCGAACCAGTAGTCGGCGGCGGCCCCGATCAGCGGCGCGTGCCGGGCGTCGAGTGCGGCGAGGAGGGCGGCGGTGTCGGCGTGCGAGGAGTGGTTGGCGACGACGACGCACCCGCCTTCCGGGAGCCGGCCGCGCCGGGAGATGCCGCCGGTGAGGGTGAGCGCGGTGCACCACAGTGCGCGGCGGAGCCAGGCGGTGAGGAGGGTGGTTCGGCGGGTGGCTGCCTGGCCGGGGCCTTTCTCGCTGTGTGCGGCGTCGAGCGTGGCGTATCGCAGTGTGTGGCGGAGCCTCGCGGTGGGGGTGGTGGTTGGGCGGGTGGTTGCCTGGTGGGAGTTCCACGCGGTGAGTGCGGGGTTGGGCGTGGAGTACCGCAGTGCGCGGCGGAGCTGGGCTGTGAGGGCGGCGGTTCGGCGGGTGGCTGCCTGGCCGGGGCCTTTCTCGCTGCGTGCGGCGTCGAGCATGGTGCACCGCAGTGCGCGGCGGAGCCGGGCGGTGAGGAGGAGGGTCGGCCGGGTGGTCGCCTCGCCGGGGTTGGGGTCCCTCTCGCCGCGTGCGGCGTCGCGCTTGCCGCCTTTGCCGAGCGGGTCGCGATCTCGGCGGTCCGAGCGGCCGTCGCGCGGTGCCGGGAGGGCGTCCCCTGGGCGCCCGTGCCGGACGGCCGTCCGCCGCGCGGCGGACCGGTCGCGCCGCCGGGCGGCGGCAGGGGTGCCCCCGGTCGCCACCAGGGTTCGGGCGTCGGTCGCGGTCGGCGGGAAGACGCCCGGCGCCAAACCCGGCGTGCGCTGCCGCAGCGCGCTCCCGAGCCGCGCCCGCAGCGCACCGGAGCGCAGGCCGCGCCGGGAGGGCGGGCCGGTGCGCCGCCGGTGGGCGCGGGCTCGTACGCCGCGGCGCCAGGTCCGGACCGGGGTCCGCGGGGACCGGGCGGAGCCGGGAAGTCCGTTCGTCACAGCGTCACCACCATCGCCAGCAGCAGGGCCACCAGCAGGGAGTCGATCCGGTCGAGGAGGCCGCCGAAGCCCGGCAGCCAGGTGCCCGCGTCCTTGACGCCGGCCTCCCGTTTGACCATGGATTCGAGCAGGTCGCCGAAGACGCAGCCGCACAGCACCGCCGCCCACAGCGTGACGGTGAACCCGCCGGCCGCCTCCAGGCCCAGGGCCACGCCGATGCCCGCGCCGAGCACCCCGGCCCAGGTCTTGTTGGGGGAGAGCGGGGACAGCGGGTGGGCGAGGGCGCCGCCCATCCGGGCCAGCAGCGTGCCCCCGCACCAGGCGCCGATGTCACCGAAGGCGACGGCCACGCCGACGGCGACCACCGTGTCCACCAGCGTCACGAGCCCGGTCAGGGCGACGGGGATCCACAGCAGCCCGAACACCGTGCGCGCGGCCCGCTCGCCGCCCCGGGCGGTGTCGCCGGACAGCAGCGCGGGCAGCGCGCCCGCCAGGAGCAGCAGGGCGACGAACCGCAGGTCGAAGAGGCGCGGTGCCGCGTGCGAGAGGATTCCCAGCAGCGGGACCAGCACGGCCGCGGCGCCCAGCACCGCCCGCTCGCCCCGCTCCAGGCGGACCATCCGCGCGTACTCGGCGACCGCGACCGTTCCCAGCACCAGGGCCAGCAGCGCCCCGCCGAAGGGGCCCAGGCACATCGCGCCCAGGAACAGCGGTGCCGCCACGGCCCAGGTGCACCAGCGGCGCCGCAGCTCGCGGCGCGTTCGCACGCGCGCAGGGAGGGCCGCCACGGCCACCCCACCGGCGAGGAGCGCCCCGGCGACCACGGGCACGACGCGGGTGAGCACGTCCTCGTTGGCTATGTACGCGTTCACCGGGCCACACCCAACTCACGCCACAGCAGACCCAGCCGGAACAGGGCTGTCAGCGCCGAGCCCACCGCGACAACGATCAGCACCGGCACGGCCCAGCCCGTCGCCGCCGCCACGACCGCCAGCAGGCACCGCTCGGTCTTGCCCACCGGGCCGCCGTTGCGCCGGGCGGCACCGGCCGCCGCGCCCGCGAGCGACACCCAGGAGGGCAGGGTCGCGGCGAGCGCGGCCGCGGCCACGAGCCACAGCGGGGCGAGCGGCAGGAAGCCCGCGATGACGAGCAGGTCAGCGGTGCGGTCGCCGAGTTCGTTGAGCACCGAGCCCCGGCGGGTGGTCCGGCCGGTGTCGCGGGCGAGGGCGCCGTCGAGGTTGGCGAAGGCGAGACGGGCCGCGAGGAGCAGCGCCACAGGGGCGGCCGCCAGGGGCGCGGGCAGCAGCGCGAGTGCCGCTCCCGCGCCGGCCGCGCTGAGCACGCCGGCGGCGGTCAGGGTGTCCGGGGACACTCCGCGCCGGGCGAGCGCGGCGCGCAGCCCGCCGAGGCGGGCCGCGTACCAGGGCTTGAGTGCGTACAGGCCGTTCATGGCCCTTACTGTCGCCGACCGGTGGGCGCCCCGGATCGGCGCGGGTACTCAAGCCCGCTACTCAGATCGATCTCGTGTGCGATGAGTAGGCGGGCGGGCCCGTGCCGGACAGCCGGGCTCGTCTCAGATAGTAGGAAGACCGAGTAATCGTGCAGACAGCGCGGCCCGCCTGTCCTAGCGTGGAAGCAGCCGAACGTTCCGCTCCATCGAGCGGCAGCGGTTGCGGCCCGGTGCGCGAGCGCAGGTGATCCCTGCGGCATCCCGGGCCCCCGCCCCTTCCCTCCGGCACTTCCGACCTTCTCGGAGCTCTTTCAAGAGGAGACGTGACCCTCATGGCCGACACCGCTGTCCGCAGGACCCGCCGCACCGCCCGCAGGGCCGACGCCATTGACCGCAAGGCCGACCGGGTGAACGCCGCTGCCGCGCTCCAGCGCGCCCTGGACCGCCGCGACAACGGCGGCGCCACCGGTCACTGACCGGCCGGCGGCGCGCGGCGCCCCGGAGTGCCGCACCGCCCGCCCCGGGCCGTCACCCGCGGCCCGGGGCGGCGACGCGACTCCCCCTGGGACCCGGCCCGTCCCGCACCCGGTCGTCCGTATCGTGGACAGTGCGTGTCAACCAGCGGGACGGGGGAGTACGGTCCCGGTATGTCTCGCAGCATGCGCCTCGCAGTGATCCCCGGTGACGGAATCGGCCGGGAAGTCGTAGCCCAGGGCCTCAAGGTCCTGACGGCCGTCCTCCCTTCGGAGGTGAAGCTGGAGACCGAGGAGTACGACCTCGGTGCCCGGCGCTGGCACGCCACGGGCGAAACCCTGCCCGAAGCGGAACTGGAAGCCCTCAAGGGGCACGACGCGATCCTGCTCGGCGCGATCGGCGACCCCTCGGTGCCGTCCGGGGTGCTGGAGCGCGGGCTGCTGCTCAAGCTGCGCTTCGCCTTCGACCACTATGTGAACCTGCGGCCGTCGAAGCTGCTCCCCAACACCGCCACCCCGCTCGCCGGCCGGCCGGACATCGACTTCGTCGTCGTCCGCGAGGGCACCGAGGGCCCCTACGTCGGCAACGGCGGCAGCCTGCGCACCGGCACCCCCGCCGAGGTCGCCACCGAGGTCAGCCTCAACACCGCCTACGGCGTGGAGCGCGTGGTCCGGGACGCCTACGAGCGGGCTCAGGCCCGGCCGCGCAAGAAGCTGACCCTCGTCCACAAGAACAACGTCCTCGTCCACGCCGGCCACCTGTGGAAGAACATCTTCGACCGCGTCGGCCGCGAGTACCCCGAGGTCACCACCGACTACCTGCACGTCGACGCCGCGACGATCTTCTTCGTCACCCAGCCGGAGCGCTTCGACGTGATCGTCACCGACAACCTCTTCGGTGACATCCTCACCGACCTCGCCGCCGCCGTCACCGGCGGCATCGGGCTCGCCGCGTCGGGGAACATCAATCCCAGCGGCGCCTTCCCGTCGATGTTCGAGCCCGTCCACGGCTCGGCGCCCGACATCGCCGGCACCGGCAAGGCCGACCCGACGGCCACGGTCCTGTCCGTGGCCCTGCTGCTGCGCCATCTCGGCCACGAGGCGGAGGCGGCCCGCGTCGAGACCGCCGTGGCCGAGGACCTGGCCGCGCGCGACGGATCTCCCCGCACGACGGACGAGATCGGTGACGCCCTCGCCCTGCGGGTAACCGGCTGACCCAGCCGCTGTGCTTGCGCGCGGTGGGATGCGACCATCGATCCGGGCCGCGCGCACGCTTTTCGTCCACGGCCCCACGCGAGCGATAATCGAACGTGGGGCCGCGGTATGAGGGGAAGCTCGGCCGTCCTAGCGCTGATCAGGACGGAGCGGGTTCGCGGTCCGCCACACACAAAGGTGAAGGACACGCACTCATGACGACGCCCACGATCGAGCTCAAGCCCTCCTCGCACCCGCTGTCGGACGCGGAGCGCGAGCAGATCCTGGCCAGCCCCGGCTTCGGCCGCCACTTCACCGACCACATGGTGACCATCAAGTGGACCGAAGGCCTCGGCTGGCACGAAGCCCAGCTCGTTCCGTACGCGCCGCTGTCGATCGACCCGGCGAACATGACGCTGCACTACGCGCAGACGATCTTCGAGGGTGCCAAGGCGTACCGCCAGCCCGACGGCTCGGTCGCCATCTTCCGCCCGGACGAGAACGCCAAGCGCTTCCAGGCGTCCGCGCGCCGGCTGGCCATGCCCGAACTGCCGGTCGAGACCTTCATCGCGGCCTGTGACGCGCTGGTGAAGCAGGACAAGGCGTGGGTGCCCGGCTCCGGCGAAGCCTCCCTGTACCTGCGGCCCTTCATGTTCGCCACCGAGGTCGGCCTGGGTGTGCGCCCGGCCAACGAGTACCTCTTCGTCATCATCGCCTCGCCCGCCGGCGCCTACTTCCCCGGCGGTGTGAAGCCGGTCTCCGTGTGGCTGTGCGAGGAGTACGTGCGCGCCGCCCCCGGCGGCACCGGTGCCGCCAAGGCCGGCGGCAACTACGCCGCCTCCCTCGTCGCCCAGGCGCAGGCCGCCGAGAAGGGCTGCGACCAGGTCGTCTGGCTGGACGCCTATGAGCGCCGCTGGATCGAGGAGATGGGCGGCATGAACCTGTACTTCGTGTACGGGAACCGCATCATGACCCCCGAGCTGACCGGCTCGCTCCTCCCCGGCATCACCCGCGCCTCGCTGATGAGGATCGCCGAGGACCTCGGCTACGAGGTGAGCGAGGGCCGGATCTCCGTGGACGACTGGCGCGACAGCGCCGCCGACGGCACCCTCACCGAGGTCTTCGCCTGCGGCACGGCCGCCGTGATCACCCCCGTCGGCTCGGTGAAGTCCGCCCGCGGCGACTGGGCCGTCGGCGACGGGCGGCCCGGCGAGGTGACGATGAAGCTCCGCAAGGCGCTCCTCGACATCCAGACCGGCGCCGCCGAGGACACCCACGGCTGGATGCACCCGCTGGGCTGAGCCCCGCCGCGACCGAGGAGGCCGCCCCCGGCACACCGCCGGAGGCGGCCTTCCGCCGTATCCGCGCGCATGCGTCTCGGCTCCGCGTGCACGCAACGCACGCAAGTACGCATGATCGTTGTCTCCCGGACCCTTGTCCGAAACACCCTCCCTCCGCCACCGTGATCGACCATGGGACAGCACTGGAAGAAGATCTGGGTCGGCTCGGCCGGCAATATGGTCGAGTGGTTCGACTGGTTCGTCTACGCGAGCTTCGCCACCTACTTCGCCGGCTCCTTCTTCCCCGAGGGGAACGACACCGCCAAGCTCATGAACACCGCGGGGATCTTCGCCGTCGGCTTCTTCATGCGGCCCGTCGGCGGCTGGCTGCTCGGCAGGGTCGGCGACCGCAAGGGGCGCAAGGCGGCGCTCACCCTGACCGTCACCATGATGTCCGCGTCCGCCGTGCTCATCGCCGTCGCCCCGACCTACGCGGTCGCCGGGTACGGGGGCGTCGCCGTCCTGCTCGTCGCCCGCCTGCTGCAAGGGCTCTCCGTCGGCGGTGAGTACGCGGCCAGCGCCACCTACCTCACCGAGGCGTCCGCGCCGGGCCGCCGCGGCTTCGCCTCCAGCTTCCAGTACGTCTCCATGACCGCGGGCCAGATCCTCGGCCTCGGCCTGCAGATCCTGCTGCAGAACACCATGTCCGACGACGCCCTGCACAGCTGGGGCTGGCGCATCCCCTTCGTGGTCGGCGCGCTCGGCGCCGCCGTCATCTTCTACCTGCGGCGCAACATGCTGGAGACCGAGGTCTACGCGGACGTTCAGGGCGAGGACGGCGCCGAGCTGGAGGAGCGGGGCACGATCAAGGCCCTGCTGCGGCACAAGCGGGAGGCGGTCCTCGTCATCGCGCTGACCATGGGCGGGACGGTGGCGTACTACACGTACACCACCTATCTCACCAAGTACCTCTCCAACAGCGCGGGTCTGAGCAAGCAGACCGCGACCCTCGTCAGCTTCTGCGCCCTGACCGTCTTCATGTGCCTGCAGCCCCTCGCGGGCGCGCTCTCCGACCGCATCGGCCGCCGCCCCCTGCTGATCACCTTCGCGGTGGGGTCCACCTTCCTGACCGTGCCGATCATGACGATGCTCAAGCACGCCGGCTCCTTCTGGCCCGCGCTGGGCCTGGCGCTGCTCGCCCTGGTCGTCATCACCGGCTACACCTCCATCAACGCGTGCGTGAAGGCGGAGCTGTTCCCGACGAACGTACGGTCCCTGGGCGTCGCCCTGCCGTACGCCATCGCCAACGCCCTCTTCGGCGGCACGGCGGAATACGTCGCCCTGTGGTTCAAGAACGCCGGCGTCGAATCCGGCTACTACTGGTACGTGGCGGGCTGCGCGGCGGTGTCCCTGATCGTCTACCTGACGATGCGCGAGACGCGGGACATCGACCTGAAGACCGTGGGCGGCGGGGCGAAGCCGGCGCCCGCCGCGCCGGCCGTCGCCGAGCGCGCCTGACACCCGGCTCCGGCCGCCGGGCGGGCCGCTGACCGGCCCGCCCGGCCGCCCGGGGCCGCACTGACCACATCGTGAGACTCGCCCGCACCCCGGCGTGACACCGTGCCAGGATGGCTCCATGCTCTCGCTCGCCACGATTATTGGCAGCAGGCGCGCCGGTCCGCAGTGACCGCCCCGTACCACCCCGTACGGCGCGGACACCGTCGTCCCAGACCCGCGCGCAGACCTCTCGCACCCGCGAGAGGTCTTTTCGTTTCCCGGCACACCTCCCGGAAACGGATCGCGCGCCCTTCTCAGGGGACGGTGGAACTGGTAATTCCGGTAGACCGAGATCCCGACAGGAGTCAGAGCGGCATGACGGACGCAACCGACGGCACCGACGACAGCTTCCACGTCTTCGACACGACGCTGCGCGACGGCGCGCAGCGCGAGGGCATCAACCTCACCGTCGCGGACAAGCTGACCATCGCCCGCCACCTGGACGACTTCGGCGTCGGCTTCATCGAAGGCGGCTGGCCCGGCGCCAACCCCCGGGACACCGAGTTCTTCCAGCGGGCCCGTGAGGAGATCGACTTCCGGCACGCGCAGCTCGTCGCCTTCGGCGCCACCCGCAAGCCGGGCGTGCGGGCCGAGGACGACCCGCAGGTCGCCGCGCTGCTCGCCTCCGGCGCGCCCGTGGTGACGCTCGTCGCCAAATCGCACGACCGGCACGTCGAACTCGCCCTGCGCACCACGCTGGAGGAGAACCTGGCGATGGTCCGGGACACCGTCTCCCACCTGCGGGCGCGCGGGCGCCGGGTCTTCGTCGACTGCGAGCACTTCTTCGACGGGTACGCGGCGAATCCGGACTACGCCCTCCAGGTCGTCCGCGCCGCGCACGAGGCCGGGGCCGACGTCGTCGTCCTCTGCGACACCAACGGCGGCATGCTGCCCGGCCCGCTCGGCACCGTCGTCGCGGGCGTGCTGGCCGCGACCGGCGCGCGCCTGGGCATCCACGCCCAGGACGACACCGGCTGCGCCGTCGCCAACACCCTGGCGGCCGTGGACGCCGGCGCCACCCACGTGCAGTGCACGGCGAACGGCTACGGCGAGCGGGTCGGCAACTCCAACCTCTTCCCCGTCGTCGCCGCCCTGGAGCTCAAGTACGGCCGCAAGGTGCTGCCCGAGGGCGCCCTCGCCGAGATGACCCGGATCTCGCACGCCATCGCGGAGGTCGTCAACCTCACGCCCTCCACCCACCAGCCGTACGTCGGTGTCTCCGCCTTCGCGCACAAGGCCGGGCTGCACGCCTCCGCGATCAAGGTGGACCCGGACCTCTACCAGCACATCGACCCCGAGCGGGTCGGCAACACCATGCGGATGCTCGTCTCCGACATGGCCGGCCGGGCGTCGATCGAGCTCAAGGGCAAGGAGCTGGGCGTCGATCTCGGTGACGACCGCGAGCTGGTCGGCCGGGTCGTCGAGCGGGTCAAGGAGCGGGAGCTGGCGGGCTACACCTACGAGGCCGCCGACGCCTCCTTCGAGCTGCTGTTGCGTCAGGAGGTCGAGGGGCGGGCCCGCCGCTACTACCGCGTCGAGTCCTGGCGCGCGATCGTGGAGGACCGCCCCGACGGGACGCACGCCAACGAGGCGACCGTGAAGCTGTGGGCCAAGGGCGAGCGCATCGTCGCCACCGCGGAGGGCAACGGCCCGGTCAACGCCCTGGACCGGGCGCTGCGGACCGCGCTCGGCCGCATCTACCCCCAGCTGGCCGGGCTGGAGCTCGTCGACTACAAGGTTCGCATCCTGGAGGGCCGGCAGGGCACCGGCTCGACCACCCGGGTCCTGGTCTCGACGAGCGACGGACAGGAGGAGTGGTCCACCGTCGGGGTCGGCGAGAACGTGATCGCCGCGTCCTGGCAGGCCCTGGACGACGCCTTCGCGTACGGGCTGCGGCGCGCGGGGGTCGAGCCGCAGGAGTGAGTCAGCCGTAGGCCGCGCCCAGCCCGGCGCCCAGCAGGTCGTACGCGTGGTCGGCGGCGGCGTGCGCGCCGGGCACGGCCTGTTCGGCGGTGCGGCCGTCGGCGATCCGGCGCCAGTTGGCATGGGCGAGCCGCTGGTGGACGGTGATGATCTGGGCTGCCGCGAGCCGGGCCGTGAGCGCCTCATGCCCACCCACCTCCTGAAGGGCGCCGGCCAGCTCCTCCTCGTCCCGCCCGGTGTAGTGCACCAGGCGGGCCAGCAGGCTGGGTGTCGAATAGACCAGGTCGTGGAAGGCCAGCACCGGCGCCAGATCGCTGACGCCCGTGACGGGGTCGTGGGCGTCGATGCGCTCGTGCAGATGGGACCGCAGCGTGACCAGCGGCGGCTGCTCCCCGGCCCGGGCGCGCACCACCCGCGCGGCCTCGCCCTGGTGGTCGGCGATGCGGTGCAGCACCAGATCCTCCTTGGCGGGGAAGTAGCGGAACAGCGTCGGCTTGGACACCTCCGCGACCGCCGCCACCTCCGCGACCGGCACCTGATCGAAGCCGCGCTGGAGAAAGAGCTCGATGGCGGTGTCCGACAGCAGCTGCCGCGTGCGTTGTTTCTTGCGTTCCCGCAGTCCGGTCGTCTCTTCGTTCACGCGCCCACCCTACCAGAAAACTCGTTACTGAGAATCTTTTGTTACCTGGTTGCTTTTTCTCTCGGCTCGGTCTTTCATGGAGGTACCGAACGACGGAGGGAAACCGCATGACCGCCACCACCGTGCTGATCGCGGGCGCGGGCCCCACGGGGCTCACGCTCGGCTGCACCCTCGCCCGCGCCGGGGTGCCCGTACGGATCATCGACAAGTCGCCCGTCTTCCACCGGGCCTCGCGCGGCAAGGGCCTCAACCAGCGCAGCCGTGAGGTGCTCGCCGACCTCGGCATGGGGGAGGAGTGCACCGCTTCCGGCACCCCCCACCTGACCTTCCGTAAATACCGGGACGGCGTCCCCCTCGCCGATGACACCCCCACCGCGGGCGCGGCCCCCACCCCTGACGTGCCCTACGCCACGGGGCTGTGGATCCCGCAGTGGCGGACCGAGGAGATCCTGCGCGCGAAGCTCGCCACCTACGGCGTCGAGGTCGAGCGGGGCTGTGAGCTCACGGAATTCACCCAGGACGGCTCGGGGGTGACGGCCACGCTGGCCGACGGGCGGCGGATCCACGCCGCGTACCTGGCGGGCTGCGACGGAGCCCGGGGCATGGTCCGCAAGGCGCTGGGCGTGAGCTTCGAGGGGGAGACCGAGCCGGAGCTGGCCCTGGTCGGCGACGTCCTGGTCGAGGGCGGGCCGGACGGGGCCGGGCTGGACCGGGGCGTCTGGCACCAGTGGATCGACGAGGACGGCGCGGTCCTCCTCTGCCCGCTGCCGGGCACCTCGCACTGGCAGTTCCAGAGCTCGCCCGAGCGCGACGCCGAGGGGAATTTCCTGCCGCCCTCGCTGGAGGTGTTCCAGCGTCAGATCGACCGGCACGCCCGGATACCCGGGCTGCGGCTGGCCGACCCCGCCTGGCTCTCCACCTACCGGGTCAGCGTCCGGATGGCCGACCGCTTCCGGGTCGGCCGGGTCTTCCTCGCCGGGGACGCGGCCCACGTCCACTCCATAGCGGGCGGCCTCGGCATGAACACCGGCATCCAGGACGGCTACAACCTCGGCTGGAAGCTCGCGCTCGTCGCCCGCGGCGCGGCGGGGGCCTCGCTCCTGGACACCTACGAGGAAGAGCGGCTGCCGGTCGCCGCCTGGACGCTGAAGACGTCGAGCGAGCGGCTGCGGGCCGTGCGCGAAGGGGTGACGCGGGCCGGGGTCGGCACCGAGGCGGTCATCTCACGGGAGACCACGACGCTCGGCATCGGCTACCGGTGGAGCTCACTGGCGTGGGGCGGGCCCATGGCGGGGGACCGGGCGCCCGACGCGCCGTGCCGGGACGCCGGAAGCGGTGCGCCGGTGCGGCTCTTCGAGGTCTTCGCCGGACCGGCGTTCACCCTGCTGGGCTTCGGGCCGGGCAGCGCGGCGCCCCTCGCCCAGGTGGCGGACGCCTGCGGCGCGTGGGTGCGCACCTGCCTGATCGACGGCGGGGGAGAGCAGGGTCTGCGCGACACGGAGGGGCACGCGCGGCAGGCGTACGGGATCAAGGGTGAGGGACTGGTGCTCATACGGCCCGACAACCACGTGGTCTGGAGCGCGGCGGTGGACCGATGCGCTGACGTCGTCGACGCTCTGCGGAGCCTCGGCCGCTGAGCCCGCACGGAGTCGGACCCGGGCGGACGGGACGGCGGAGATGGCGAAGGCCGGCTGCGCCTTGGCGCCGACCATCACGCCACCGGTCTCCGGAGCGGCGTCCCGGGCCGGGCTCCGGTCGGAGCGCGGGATGTCGGGGCCGCCCTTGGAACCGATGCGCTCGTCGCCGTCGACGCCGGTGGCCGAGCCGTTGAACTCCGGATCGATGGAGAGGGCGGATGACGTCCCTGATGGTGAGGTCGCCGGTGAGGCGGTAGCGGGCGCCGCCCAGCGGCTCGGCGGCCGTCGGCCGGAAGGCCGGCAAGGGAGGTGCCGTGGTCCTTGATGCCGGTGTTGACGTGGGTGACCATGGCGTGGCGGGCGGTGAAGCCGGTGCTGCTGTGGGCCGGGGCGATGGTGTGGACGCCGCTCAGAACGGCCAGGGTGAATTTCGAGCCGTCCTCGCGCGGCGGCCATTGCGGGGCACACCGGCCCGTGCCACCGTGTGCCTCCGGTACCGCCCCGCCCCCTGTGACCCGGCAAGCTCCGGAGAGGACGCCGTGCCGCACACCCCCGCCTGGACCCGCCGCGGATTCCTCACCGCCTCCACCGCCGCCTCCACCGCGGGCGCCCTCGCCCTCGCCGGCACCCCGGCCGCGGCGGTGCCGCGCGGCGGGCCGGAGCCGGCGGACCGCTTCGGCGTGCTGCGCCGGCGCTGGCGCGACCTGATGCTCGGCACCGGCTTCGACCCCGCCGCCGACCCCTACGCCGCGGACCTCCGCCGCACCGGCGAACTCGCCCGCACCTACCGGGCGGCCATGAGACCCGGCCCCACCGCCCTGTGGCCCGACGCCCCCTTCGACCCGCCCGCCGGCATCACCCGCAGCTACGCCCGCCTGCACACCATGGCCCAGGCGTACCGCCAGCCCGGCACCGGCCTCACCGGCGACACCGGGCTCGCCACCGACACCCTCGCCGGCCTCGACCACCTCCACCAGCGGATCTACCACCCCGGCACCACCCGCTACGGCAACTGGTGGGAATGGCAGATCGGCAGCCCCCGGCTGCTCCTCGACACCCTCACCCTGCTGTACGACGAGGCCGGCCCCACCCGGCTCGGGCAGCACCTCGCCGCCGTCGATCACTTCGTCCCCGACGCCATGCTCGGCGACTACACCGGCACCAGCACCGGCGCCAACCGCGTCGACCTCTGCCGCGTCGTCGCCCTGCGCGGCGTCCTCGGCGCGTCACCCGCCAAGACCGCCCTGGCCCGTGACGCCCTCTCACCCGTCTTCCCCCACGTCACCCGGGGCGACGGACTGCACGCCGACGGCTCCTTCCTCCAGCACACCTGGGTCGCCTACTCCGGCACCTACGGCCAGGTGCTGCTGGACGGGATCGGCCGGCTCCTCACCCTGCTGCGCGGGTCGGACTGGGAGATCACCGACCCCGCCCGGCAGATCGTCTACGACAGCGTCGAGCGCGCCTACGCCCCCCTGATCCACAACGGCCTGGTGATGGACAGCGTCTCCGGCCGCGCCGTCAGCCGCGGCGCGCAGCGCGCCGACGCCCGCCGGCTGCTCCAGGGCGACCACCGGCGGGGCCACGCGCTCATCGCCGCCATCGCCCTGCTCGGCGACAGCGCGAGCGCCGCCGAGCGGGCCCGCTGGCACGGGCTCATCAAAGGGTGGATGCTCCGCGACACCACCGACTCCGTCCGCGCCGACCCCCAGTTCGGCGTCGCCGACCTCGCCCGGCTCGCCGCCGTCGCCGACGGGCCCGCCCCGCCCGCGCCCGAGCCCGTGGGCCACCGGCTGTTCGCCGCCATGGACCGGGCGGTCCACCGGCGCCCCGGCTGGACCGCCAACATCGCCATGGCCTCCGACCGCATCGCCCACTACGAGAACGGCAACGGCGAGAACCCGCGCGGCTGGCACACCGGCGCCGGAATGCTCTACTGGTGGGGCGCCCGCACCGGCGGCGATCAGTACACGGACGCCTTCTGGCCCACCGTCGACCCCTGCCGGCTGCCCGGCACCACCGTCTCCGCCAAGCGCCCCGCCGACAACGAAGGCGGCGGCTGGGGCGAGCCGAAGCCCGACGCCCGGTGGGTCGGCGGCGTCACCGACGGTGAGTTCGCCGCCGTCGGACAGCACCTCAAAGGGCTCGCCTCCACCCTGGAAGCTCGCAAGTCCTGGTTCTGCGCCGCCGATACGGTCATCTGCCTGGGCGCCGGCATCTCCGCACGCGACGGCACCCCCGTCGAAACGATCGTCGACAACCGCAACCTCGGCGAGCACGGCACCCCCCGGCTCACCGTCGACGGTGAGCCCCAGCCGGGCGGCACCGGCTGGTCGCGGTCTTTCGCCCGCGCGCACTGGGCCCACCTCGAAGGCCACGCCGGCTACGTCTTCCCGGGCGGCGCGCCCCTGCACGCCCACTGCGAGGCCCGCACCGGATCGTGGCGCGACATCAACACCGGCGGCACCCCCGACCCCGTCACCCGCCGCTACCTGACCCTCCGGCACCCCCACGGCACCGACCCCGCCGACGCCTCCTACGCCTACCTCCTGATGCCCGGCGCCACCCCCCGCACCCTCGCCGCCCGCGCCGCCGACCCGCACTGGCTGCGCGTCCTCGCCAACTCCCGCGACCGCCAAGCCGTCCGCATCCCCTCCCTGGGCCTGACCGCCGCCACCTTCTGGGCACCGGGCCGGGCGGGCCCGCTCACCGTCACGACCCCGGCCGCCGTCCTCGTCCGCGTCCACGGGCGCACCGCGACCGTGCTCCTCGCCGAGCCGCCGCGCACCGGCGTGCCCCTCGACCTCACCTGGGACCGGCCGGTCCGCCGGGTGACCGCCCACGACCCGTCGGTGCGGGTGCTGTCGGCAGGTGACAAACTGCGGCTGCGCGTCACCCCCGGAACGGTCTGCGCGCCCCACCGCTGCACGGTCACCCTCGGTGACCGAGAGTGACATGTCGCGCCCCCGGGGGCCGTCAAGTTGCCCAGCCTACGGCTGGCAGCCCACTCCTTTGTGGAGACCTGACAGCGACTACCCCCGCAAGGGGGTGAGCCGCCGCCGAGCGGCTGTGCACTTCTGTGCCGCCTGCCCACCAAAACGTGTACGACGTTGTATGGAACCGACATGATGTTCAGGCACCCTCGCCACGTACCGTCTATGCATGAGCAATCTCGAAGGTGCGCCCGTAGAGGCGAGTGACGTCCGTGGGCGCGTCGCCGAGCTGCACGCCATCCGCGAGCAGGTTCGGCGTGGTCCGAGCGAGCGGGCGACCCAGGCCCAGAAGGCCAAGGGGAAGCTGACGGCCCGGGAGCGGATCGACCTGCTCCTGGACGAGGGATCGTTCTCCGAGGTGGAGCCGCTGCGGCGCCACCGCGCCTCGGGGTTCGGACTGGAGAGCAAGAAGCCGTACACCGACGGTGTGATCACCGGCTGGGGCACCGTCCACGGCCGTACCGTCTTCGTCTACGCGCACGACTTCCGGATCTTCGGCGGCGCGCTCGGCGAGGCGCACGCCACGAAGATCCACAAGATCATGGACATGGCCATCTCGGCCGGGGCGCCCCTGGTGTCCCTCAACGACGGCGCCGGCGCCCGTATCCAGGAGGGCGTCTCCGCGCTCGCCGGCTACGGCGGCATCTTCCAGCGCAACACCAAGGCCTCGGGCGTCATCCCGCAGATCTCGGTGATGCTCGGTCCCTGTGCCGGCGGCGCTGCCTACAGCCCGGCGCTCACCGACTTCGTCTTCATGGTCCGTGAGACCTCGCAGATGTTCATCACCGGCCCCGATGTCGTCCGCGCCGTCACCGGTGAGGAGATCACCCAGAACGGCCTCGGCGGCGCGGACGTGCACGCCGAGACCTCCGGCGTCGCGCACTTCGCGTACGACGACGAGGAGACCTGCCTCGAAGAGGTCCGCTACCTCCTCTCGCTGCTGCCGCAGAACAACCGCGAGAACCCGCCCCGCGTGGCGAGCGAGGACCCGGCCGACCGCACCGGCGAGCCCCTCCTGGACCTGGTCCCGGCCGACGGCAACCGCCCGTACGACATGCGCAAGGTCATCGAGGAGCTCGTCGACGACGGCGACTACCTGGAGGTCCACGAGCGCTGGGCCACCAACATCATCTGCGCCCTGTCCCGGCTGGACGGCCAGGTCGTCGGCATCGTCGCCAACCAGCCGCAGTCCCTCGCCGGGGTGCTGGACATCGAGGCGAGTGAAAAGGCCGCCCGTTTCATCCAGATGTGCGACGCCTTCAACATCCCGATCATCACCCTTCTGGACGTACCGGGCTTCCTCCCGGGCGTCGACCAGGAGCACGGTGGGATCATCCGGCACGGTGCGAAGCTGCTGTACGCGTACTGCAACGCCACGGTGCCCCGGATCTCGGTGATCCTGCGCAAGGCCTACGGCGGCGCGTACATCGTCATGGACTCCCAGTCCATCGGCGCCGACCTCACCTACGCCTGGCCCACCAACGAGATCGCCGTCATGGGCGCCGAGGGCGCGGCCAACGTGATCTTCCGCAAGCAGATCGCCGAGGCCGACGACCCGGAGGCGATGCGGGCGCGGATGGTCAAGGAGTACAAGGCCGAGCTGATGCACCCGTACTACGCCGCCGAGCGCGGTCTGGTGGACGACGTGATCGACCCGGTCGAGACCCGGTCGGTGCTGATCAAGTCGCTGGCGATGCTCGCCACCAAGCACGCCGATCTGCCCTCCCGCAAGCACGGCAACCCGCCCCAGTAAGGGAGACACCTTTCATGGACAGCACAGCCAGCACAGCCAGCACGCTCGTACGCGTCGAGAAGGGCACGGCGGACGCCGAGGAGGTGGCCGCCGTCACCGCGGTCCTCCTCGCCCGCGCCGCGGCCGCCGGCGGCCACCCCGCGCCCTCCCGCCCCCGCCGCACCTCCGCCGGCTGGCGCCGTCTGGAGCGCACCCCGGGCTTCCGGGCGCCGCACAGCTGGCAGGGCTGAGCGCCCGCACCGCTTCGCTCCGCCGAACGGCCCGAGCTACGCGAAAGGTCCCCGCACTCCTGGTGAGTGTGGGGACCTTTTTGCGTCGGCTCGGCCGACGCCTCACCGAAGGCGCGCCATGAGGGCGTGCTCGACCAGGGTGATGAGGGCGCTCTTGGCCTCGTTGCGGTGCCGGGCGTCCGTGGTGATGATCGGCGCGTCGGGGCCGATCTGCAGCGCCTCGCGGACTTCCTCCGGGTTGTACGGCTGGTGTCCGTCGAAGCCGTTGAGGGCGATGACGAACGGCAGGCCGCTGTTCTCGAAGTAGTCGACCGCGGGGAAGCAGTCGGCGAGCCGGCGGGTGTCCACGAGCACGACGGCGCCGATCGCGCCGCGCACCAGGTCGTCCCACATGAACCAGAAACGGTCCTGCCCCGGGGTACCGAAGAGGTACAGGATCAGGTCCTGGTCCAGGGTGATACGGCCGAAGTCCATGGCCACGGTCGTCGTGGTCTTGTCCGGCGCGTGCGTGAGGTCGTCGATCCCCGCCGAAGCGGACGTCATCACGGCCTCGGTGCGCAGGGGGTTGATCTCCGATACCGCGCCGACGAACGTGGTCTTGCCCACGCCGAAACCGCCCGCCACCACGATCTTCGCGGAGGTGGTGGAGCGGGCTGCCTCGCCGCTAGAGGTTCCGAAGTCCACTGAGCACCCTTTCGAGCAGTGTCACGTCAGGCTGGCCGCCGGCGGACTCGTCGCCGCCGGGCTGATGGATGGCGACGAGCCCGGCCTCCGCCAAGTCGGCGACGAGGATTCGGGCGACGCCGAGGGGGATGGAGAGAAGTGCCGAGATCTCGGCCACGGACTTGATCTCACGGCACAGGTGGCAGATGCGCTGGTGTTCCGGCAACTGCCCTTGGAGCTGGGAAGGCTGTGCCGTGGTGTGCACCAGCGCCTCGATGGCGAGCTGGTACCGCGGCCGGGTACGGCCGCCGGTCATCGCGTACGGACGGACCAGCGGATTGTGCTTGCCCCCGGAGGAGCCCTGCGCGGCACGCCGGTGCTGCTGCTGGGGCTGCGCCGGGACCTGCGGCGGACGCGGTGGCTCCGCCGGTGACCTGTGGGATGGCGCGGAGGGGAAGTTGAAGCGGTTCAACGGGGGCTGAGCCTGCTGGTCATTTCCGTACGGGTAACCGCCTGGGGGCGTTGCCACGTCTCCTCCTCAACTTGCCTGTCTGCTGCTGGTCGCGCCACCGCACCCTATGGCGCGATGGCGCGAAACGCACTGCCTCTTTGCTAGTTGAGAAGGCTCCCCTGCAGTTCCGCGCGGAGATCGGGCGTGAGCACGCTCCCCGCACGGTCCACCAGGAGAGCCATCTCGTAGCCCACGAGGCCGATGTCGCACTCGGGGTGCGCCAGCACGGCCAGCGAGGATCCGTCCGAGACGGACATGATGAAGAGGAAACCACGCTCCATCTCCACCACGGTCTGATTGACCGCGCCGCCCTCGAAGATGCGGGACGCGCCGGCCGTCAGGGACGTCAGCCCGGAGGCCACCGCCGCCAGCTGGTCGGCACGGTCCCGCGGGAACCCTTCGGACATCGCCAGAAGGAGTCCGTCGGCGGAGACCACGACGGTGTGGGACACCCCGGGGGTGTTCTCCACGAAACTGGTGATCAACCAGTTCAGGTTCTGCGCCGCCTGGCTCATCGGGCTCACACTAACGCTCCTGATCATAGGTACCACCCGGGCCGAAGCCCTGGTCGTTCTGCTCATGCTGCTCGTGCGCGGTGCCCGTGCTGTTGTCGGTTCCCGCGCTGCGCCCCTGCTGGACACCGCGGCGCAGATTACTCAGCCTGCCGCGTACGTCCTCCGGGGCACGGGATATCTGGGGGCCGTCCTGCGGAGTCTGCGCGGCCTTGCCCTCGATCAGATTGGCCTTGGGCACCCGGCGCGGCAGACCCGAGGGGGTGATCCCGCCGGCCTTCGGCTCGCGGAGCTGCTCGGCACGGTGCCAGCGCTCGTCGTTCGCCGACTGCCAGTCGGGCTTCTCGCCCTCCTGCGGCTGCTGTGAGACGTCCTGCTGGGGCTGCTCCGGTTCGCCGGCCCCCGTGGCCTCCTCGACTGACTCGGACTCCTGCCACTGCTTCGCGCGGCGCGGCAGACCGGCCCCGGTCAGCGAGTGGGAGCCGCTCGAGGCGGGGCCCGGACGGTCGAACTCTACGCGCTCCTGCTGCGCCGTGTCAGCGGACGGCCGGGATTCCGATTCCGCTCCGTAACCCTGCTGGGTGACGTCGGGGTGCGGACCTGACTCCGTCCACCCGTGCTGCCCGTCCTGGCCACCGAAGGCGTCGTAGCCCTGCTGCTCCGCGTACGGGGCGTCCGCATAGCCCTGCTCCGGATAGCCCGCCTCCGGATAGCCGTGCTGCTGCGGCTGCTGACCGTACTGCTGCTGCCCGGCCTGCGGGGCGGCGTGCTGGCCCGTGTGCTGACCGGTGTCCTGGTCGGCGTACGGCGCGGGGTACTGCCCCGTGTGCTGACCGGCGTGCTGACCCGTGTCCTGGTCGGCGTACGGCGCCGGGTACTGGCCCGTGTGCTGACCGGTGTCCTGATCGGCGTAGGGCCCCGCGTGCTGGCCCGTGTCCTGGTCGGGACGCTGCTGCTCGTAAGCCTGCGGCTGCTCGTAGGACGGCTGCTCGCCCTGCGGGACCTGGTCCCGGAAGAGCGGGCGGTTGTCGGTGGCCTGCGCTTCCAGCGCCGCACGGCGCTCCTCGCGCAGCCGCGAACGGCCCACGGGGTCCAGCGCCGGGGCACCGGGCAGCCCCTGACCGCCGTCGTAGCGGGAGTCGTCGAAGCCCAGCTCGGCGGCCGTGCGCTGGCGGATCACGGGGGCGGCCGACTGCTCGGGCACCATCCGGGAGACGGTGAAGTCGTCCGGCGACAGCTCGTCCTCGCCACCACCACCGTGGGTGATCGCGTCGGGGAGCATCACCAGCGACGTGGTGCCGGCCTGCTCGCCCGAGGGGCGGAGCTGGACGCGGATGCCGTGGCGCAGGGCCAGGCGGCCGACCACGAACAGACCCATGCGCTGCGAGATCGACACGTCCACGGTCGGCGGGTTGGCCAGCCGGTGGTTGATGTCCGCGAAGTCCTCGGCGGTCAGGCCGATGCCCTTGTCGTGGATCTCGACCATCACCCGGCCGTCGGGCAGCCGCGTCGCGGTGACCCGGACCTTGGTGTGCGGGGAGGAGAACGTGGTGGCGTTCTCCAGCAGCTCGGCGAGGAGGTGCACGAGGTCGGTCACGGCCAGGCCGTGAATCTCGGCCTCCGGGACGCCGGACAGCTCGATGCGCTCGTACGCCTCCACCTCGGAGGAGGCGGCGCGCAGCACGTCCACCAGCGGGACCGGCTGGTCCCAGCGGCGGCCGGGCTCCTCGCCGGCGAGGACCAGGAGGTTCTCGCCGTTGCGGCGCATACGGGTGGCCAGGTGGTCCAGGCGGAAGAGGTTCTCCAGCTGGTCCGGGTCGGCCTCGTTCTCCTCCAGCTCCGTGATGAGGGTCAGCTGGCCCTCGATCAGGCTCTGGCTGCGGCGCGAGAGGTTGGTGAAGATCGCGTTGACGTTGCCCCGCAGCAGCGCCTGCTCGGCGGCGAGGCGGACCGCCTCGCGGTGCACCTGGTCGAAGGCGCGGGCGACCTCGCCGATCTCGTCCCGGGTGGTGATCGGGATGGGCTGGATCCGGGTGTCGACGCGACCGGGGTCGGTGCGCGACAGCTGGTCGACCAGCGCCGGGAGCCGCTGCTCGGCGACGTCGAAGGCCGCGCGGCGCAGGTGGCGCATGTTGCGGCTCATCGAGCGGGCCATCATGCCGGCCACGAAGAACGCGGCGAGAAGCGCCACGATCATGATGGAAGCCTGGATGATCGCCGTCTGCTGGGCGTCGGAGGAGACCGTCTCGGCCTCGTTCACGGCCTTGTCCGCGAGTTCCTTCTCGATCTCGCGGTAGGCGTCGAACTTCTTCGTGCTGACGTCGAGCCAGGCCTCCGGCGTAATGTCCGCGGCCTTGAGCTGCTCGGGCGTCTTGCCGGCGACGATCGCGTTGAAGATCTTCTCCTGGTCCGACGCCTTGGCCTTGGTGGCCATGATGTCGTTCAGGCGGCTGATGTCCTCTTCGGTGCCGGCCGCGTCGTACTCGCCCCGGGCGATGTACTCCAGGAAGCTGTACGAGGAGAACCACGTCACCATCTTCTGGTGCTCCGCGGTGCTCTTCGGCGGCTTCACCAGCAGGTGGGTACCGATGGAACGCTGCAGCGACTCGGCGGCCTTGGCCAGCTGGATCGCGTAGACCATGCGGCCGTAGGAGTTGTTGCCGGTGCCCAGGCCCAGCTCGTTGGCGAACGCCATGAGCGGGCGCTGGATGGCGCCGTACATGTCCTCGGTCTGGGTGCCGGAGAGTGTGTACGCCTCGTTGCGCAGCTTGGGGAGCGTCTGCTCCGCAGCGCGGAAGAGCTTGGTGCGGCGGCGCAGGCTCTGGGTGTCCGGGGCCTGCTTGACCGCCTTGTCGAACTCCGCGCGGGCGGCGTCCGTCTCCTGGCGGGCCTTCTTGATCACCGGGTCGTCGCGGTTGTCCTTGAGCATCGGCATGGCGCTCAGGTCACGCTCGTCGAGGACGGCGTGGGCGTAGGTGGCCGCGGCACGCACCAGACGCGCGGTGTTCGCCGCGTCCTTGGCCTCGGTCCAGGTGTCGACCGAGCTCTTGATGTGGAGGCCACCGAAGACGAGGGCCACCAGCACCGGGATCAAGAGGATCGCGTTCAGCCGGACCGGCACACGCCAGTTGCGGGGTGAGAGACGGCCGCCGCGGCCCGGGGGCGGCGGGGCGGGGGTTTCGGGCACATCGGAAGGCGGCACCGCTGTGCGCGACGGCGGGGTGAAGTTTCCCCGTTCGTCCCGCGCCTGCTGTGCGGCGCCTGTCTTTCTGCGCGTCACTCGACCAACAACCTCTCGGCGTCGTCACCTGCGTGGTGTGCCGTTTTTTCGGCTGAGCCGTTACTGCTCAGTTCATGGAATTCCAGCACGTCCGAGGTGCGCATTCCAAACAGTGGACACGGCGGCCGGGGGCAGCGATTTGCCCGACATAAAACGGGCATTAAGACCGTGCCGCGGCAAATGCCGGGCGCATCGTGCGCACAGCGAAGCCGACCGAACGCAAGGGGTGTTCGCGTCCGGTCAATTCTCTGTCGAAACGTTATGAACTCCGGGCTGTGCCGTGTCCAATGCCACAACCCGTGCGGGACGTCCGGCCGGCCGCGTAACGCTATTTGAGCCGAGCCATCAGAGCGTGCTCGACCAAGGTGATCAGAGAGCTCTTCGCCTCGTTGCGGTGCCGGGCATCGGTGACGATGATCGGCGCGTCGGGGCCGATCTGCAGCGCCTCACGGACCTCGTCGGGCGTGTACGGCTGGTGTCCGTCGAAGCCGTTGAGGGCGATGACGAACGGCAGGCCGCTGTTCTCGAAGTAGTCGACCGCGGGGAAGCAGTCGGCGAGCCGGCGGGTGTCCACGAGCACGACGGCGCCGATCGCGCCGCGCACCAGGTCGTCCCACATGAACCAGAAACGGTCCTGGCCCGGCGTGCCGAACAGGTACAGGATCAGATCGTCGTCGAGCGTGATGCGACCGAAATCCATCGCCACGGTCGTCGTGGTTTTGTCCCGCACATGGCTCAGATCGTCGATCCCCGCGGAGGCGGAGGTCATGACCGCTTCGGTGCGCAGCGGGCTGATCTCCGATACCGCGCCCACGAATGTGGTCTTGCCGACGCCGAAGCCGCCCGCCACCACGATCTTCGCGGAAGTGGTGGAACGGGCGACGCCCCCGCTAGAGCTTCCGAAGTCCACTGAGCACCCTTTCGAGCAGTGTCACATCCGGCGTCCCGCCGGACTCGCCGCTGCCGCCCGGCTGGTGGATCGCCACCATTCCGGCCTCCGCCAGATCCGCCACGAGGATGCGCGCCACGCCCAGGGGCATGTTCAGCAGCGCCGAGACCTCCGCGACCGACTTGACCTCCCGGCACAGGTGACAGATTCGCTGGTGCTCGGGGAGCAGCCCCTGCAGGTGGGCCGGGTCGGCCGTGGAGCTGACCAGCGCCTCGATGGCGAGCTGGTAGCGCGGCCGGGTGCGGCCCCCCGTCATGGCATAGGGGCGGACCAACGGCTGGTCGTTGCCTTCACTCCCGTACGGCGCGTGATGAGATGCGCCGTACGGGCCGGGCGAGGCGGGCGGGGTCATGAATCCTCCGGACGGGACAGCAGGAAGGCAATAATGCCGTCGAGCGGTGGCCGGTGGGGGGTTTTCGGCCGTACGGTCGGACGGTATTTGCGGTGTGCGTGCGGTCAGTTCAGCAGGCTGCCCTGGAGCTCGGCGCGGAGATCGGGCGTGAGCACGGTGCCCGCGCGGTCGACCAGCAGGGCCATCTCGTAGCCCACGAGGCCGATGTCGCACTCGGGGTGCGCCAGCACGGCCAGCGAGGATCCGTCCGAGACGGACATGATGAAGAGGAAGCCGCGCTCCATCTCCACCACGGTCTGGGTGACGGGACCGCCCTCGAAGATGCGGGACGCGCCGGCCGTCAGGGACGTCAGCCCGGAGGCCACCGCCGCCAGCTGGTCGGCACGGTCCCGCGGGAACCCTTCGGACATCGCCAGAAGGAGTCCGTCGGCGGAGACCACGACGGTGTGGGACACCCCGGGGGTGTTCTCCACAAAGTTGGTGATCAACCAGTTCAGGTTCTGCGCCGCCTGGCTCATCGGACTCAACTAACGCTCCTGCTGGTAGGTGGGGCCACTGTTGTGGCTACCGGTCGAGGTGTTGCCCGCCTGGCGTCCCTGCTGGATGCCGCGGCGGAGGTTGGTGAGACGACCGCGTACGTCGTCGGGCGCGCGGGAGACCTGCGGGCCGGTCGGCTGGTTCTGGGCTTGCGCTTCCGCGGCGCCCTCGACCAGGTTCGCCCGCGGCACGCGCTTGGGCAGACCCGAGGAGGTGGTGCCGCCGGCGGCGGGCTCCCGGACCTGCTCGGCCTTGCGCCAGCGCTCGTCGTTGGGGGAGTTGGCCCAGGTCTCCTGCGTGCCGCGGACGGCCTGCGGGTTCCGGGGGGTCTGCGCGCTCCGCGGGGCCTGCGGGGCCTGGCCGGCCTGCGGGTCCTGGAGCGACTGGCGCGGCTCGCGCCGCGGCAGCCGCTGCGGGCGGCCGGCCGGCTGCCGCGGCGCGGCCTGCTCCTCGCCGGCCTCACCGCGGAACCAGTTCGACTCCAGCTCCTCGAAGAGCGGCGTGCGGCCGTCGCCGGGGCCCGCGGGCGGCAGCGGGGCCGACTCCGGACGGGACTCCGGCGCCGCGGCGCTACCGAGCTGGGGGAACTGACCCGTCGAGCCGCTCGGCAGCGCGAACTGGCCAGTGCTGCCGGGGCCGGTGGCGTCGCCGGTCCGCGGGGTGGGCTGACCGCCCTGCGGGGCGCGGTCGTTCCGGTTCTGAACCGGCCAGTCGTCGGCCGGGGCCGCGGGCCGCTCGAACTGACCCGTGGAGCTGTTCTGCGGCTCGCGGGCCGCCGGGACGGCGGGGAACTGCGCGGTGTCACCGGCGCCGGCCTGCGGGGTGCGGCCCGACGGCGCGGGGAACTGCCCGGTGTTCTCGATGTCCTCGTGGCCGCGCGGGGTGTCCTGCGCGGCGCGCGAGGCGTCGTCGGAGGGCATCGGCCAGTCGTCGGCCGGGGCCGCGGGCGCCGCCGGAGGCTGCTGCCCGCCGGCGTTGCGGCCGTTGTCGCCCCAGCTCGGCGCGGGGCGGCCCGGCAGCTCGGCCGCCGGGCCGCTGCCGCGGCGCCGGGGCATCTGCGGGCGGCGCACACCCTCGGAGGGCGGCGGCACGGAGGCCGGGCCGCCGTTGCCACGGGTCGGCAGCGCGGGGCGGCCGTCGCCTGCGGCGCCCTTGCGGTCACCGCCGCCGCGCGGCGCGGCGTCGAAGAGGCTGCCGCCGGACGGCGCACCGGCACCCGGACCGGCGGGGCCGCCGGGCGCGGGCGTGGGACGCGTCGGCAGACCGCTCTCCGTCATGCCGCCGGAGCGGGCCGGCAGCGCGGGGCGCGGGCCGCTGCCCGGCACCTGGCGGCGCGGGGCGGACCCCATGGCGCCGGGGGCACCGGCGCCGCCCGCGTTCTGGGGCTTGCCGCCGAGGCCGCCGGGACCGCCGGGGCCGGCGAGACCGGCCGGCGGGGCGGAGGCGGGCATGGCACCGGCCGCGGGGCCGGGGGCACCGGGCATCGGCCGCTTGCCGCCCTGGGCGACGTCGACCGGCAGCATGACGAGCGCGGTCGTACCGCCGGAGTCGGACGGGCGGAGCTGGATGCGGATGCCGTGGCGCAGGGACAGGCGGCCGACCACGAACAGACCCATGCGGCGGGAGACCGACACGTCCACGGTGGGCGGGCTGGCGAGCCGCTCGTTGATCGCGGCCAGGTCCTCCTGGGAGAGGCCGATGCCGGTGTCGTGGATCTCGACCAGCACCCGGCCGTCGGGCAGCGCGTGACCGGTGACCTTGACCTTGGTCTGCGGCGAGGAGAACGAGGTCGCGTTCTCCAGCAGCTCGGCGAGGAGGTGCACGAGGTCGTTGACCACGCGGCCGGCGACCTCGGTCGGCGGCACACCGGACAGCTCGATGCGCTCGTACTGCTCCACCTCGGACGCGGCGGCCCGCAGCACGTCGACGAGCGGCACGGGCCGGGTCCACCGGCGGCCGGGCTCCTCACCCGCGAGGACGAGGAGGTTCTCACCGTTACGGCGCATACGGGTCGCGAGGTGGTCGAGCTTGAAGAGCGAGGACAGCTGGTCCGGGTCGGCCTCGCGGCTCTCCAGCTCGGAGATGAGCGAGAGCTGACGCTGGATGAGGCCCTGGCTGCGGCGCGAGAGGTTGGTGAACATCGCGTTGACGTTGCCTCGCAGCAACGCCTGCTCGGCGGCCAGACGGACGGCCTCGCGGTGCACGTCGTCGAAGGCCGCGGCCACCTTGCCGATCTCGTCCGTGCTGTGCACGCCGACGGACTCCACGGACGTGTCGACGTCCTGCGGGTCGGTCTCGGACAGCTGCTTGACGAGCTCGGGCAGACGCTCCTGGGCGACGCGCTGGGCGGTGTCCTGCAGGCGGCGCAGCGAGCGCACCATGGAGCGGGCCACGACGAAGGCGCCGACGAGGGAGATGCCGAGCACGAGGATGATCAGGACACCGTTGAGGATGGCTTCCTGCTGGGCCTCGTCACGCAGCTCGCGCGCCTTCTGGTCCATCTCCGTGAGCAGCGTCTGCTCGATCTTGGCCATCTCGGAGATCTTCACGGTGGACTGGTCGGACCAGTCGCGCCAGGACAGCGCGTCGCTCTCGATCGCGCCCTTGCGCTTGAGCACCCGGTCGGCGAAGGTGTCCGCCGCCTTGATGTCGTGCACGCCGCCGTTGAGCGAGAGCATGAGCTCGCGGTCGTCGGCGCGGATGGAGGTGAAGCGGCGCAGGGCTTCCTTGCCGGCTTCCTGCGCCTCCAGGCCGTACTGGCGGTCGTTCTCGGAGAGCGTGGGCTTCTTGGGCGCGGCGAGCGCGGCGGTGATCACGGCGCGCTGGATGGACGCGTACTCCTTGGCCGCGGAGAACGTGGCCAGCGCACGCGTGCTGGTGATCATGTCGCTGTTGCTGGTGGCCTGCGCCATGTCCTGCGAGAGCGTCAGCAGGGCGTTGATCAGACCGTCGTAGTTGTTGACGGTCCGCGCGATGTAGTCGTCTTCGGTGTAGGCGTCCTTGCGGACAGCGTCGATCTTGACCAGCTGCCGGGAGATGTCGACCAGCGTGGTCTTCACACCGGTCATCGTCGTGTCGGACGCCTTGACGCCCGACGTGGCCTCCTGGAAGGCCTTGATGGCGCGGTCGGAGCGCTGGCGGGTCGAGACGACGGCGTCGTCGTCCGGCTTCTTGGCGGCCAGCGGACCGGCGGACTTGTCGCGCTCCTCCTGGAGAGCGTTGGCGAGCTGCGTCGCCTTGCCCGTCATCTCCGTGAGGATCTTCATGTGGTCGAGCTGGTCGATGTTCTCGAGCGACGTCTGGATACGCAGCGCACCCAGGGACGTCGCCGCGACGACGGGCAGGGCCAGCAGGGAGACCAGTCGGGTACTGATGCGCCAGTTGCGCAGGGCTATTCGTGAGCCCGGCCCGCTGGGCCCCTTCGTCTTGTTCGCCTTGGACTTGGCCTTCGGCCCCGCGGCGGGTTCGCCGCCGGTCGGCGCGTCGGCGGACGTGCCGCGGTCGGTCGCACCGCGCGGCTCCGGCTCCGCCGCAGCGCTGCCATCCCTCTTGAAACGTCCCTGCACTAGCGTCGCAACCTCTGGACCAGGCGTCCCTCCGGTGGAGCGGAGGGACGGTGTCGAGTCGTGGGGGGACCGCGGTTGCCCCCTGGCGGTCCGTGGAATTCCAGCACAGTGCCGGATCTCCAACAAGGCCGGTGCGCCCGCCCGGGACGGGCGTGACGCTCGGTGGCGGAAGTCGTCACGGGGTGTAGAAAACGGGTGCCTTTACAAGGGGTAAATGCGGACGACTTACTACGTCGGGGCTGGTGGACCCGTGGTGTCCCAGTCGCCATGATCAGGAGCGGAACGTCAGGTTCAGCCATGCAATGTCCGTTTCGTGAGGGCGAAGTGCGCGCCCGCTTTGCGGCATATTTCGCAGTGCTCGTGAGCAAACTCACAAGCAACTCATGACTTCCGGCCAGGACGGCTGGGGATAGGCGCGCCTAGCCTGTTCCTTTACACATGCCGCGAAAACGACACCGCGCATCACCACGCATCACGACCAGGCGAGGCAGCTAGTGAAGACGACGAAGACGAAGAAGGCGACGACCTCCCGTCCGTCCCGGAAGACCGCCAACCCGCGCCGCACGACGCTCGCCCACCTCGAGGACGCCGCCGCGCTGCGGACCGTCGAGGCCCGGGAGCACGCCACCGAGCTGCCGGCCGTCACCGCCAACCCGCGCCGCACCGTCCTGATGCACGCCCCCGAGGCGCAGCCCCGGGACTGACCCCTCCCGAGTGCGCACGGGCCGCGCGCGCCCCCCGCGATAGCCTGGGGTGTCAGACTCCGGCCGGATCAGAAAAGGGGCAAAAGCTTCCCGTGCGCATCGCCAGGTTCTCCCTCGACGGCAACGTCGCCTTCGGCGTCGTGGAAGGGGACGCCGCCACTCCCGGCGGCCCCGTTCTCGACATCATCAAGGGCCACCCCTTCGCCGAATTCGAGCGCTCGGGGCAGAAGATCCCGCTGAGCAAGGTGCGGCTCCTGCCCCCCGTGCTCCCCAACAAGGTCGTCGCCATCGGCCGCAACTACGCCGAGCACGCCGCGGAGCTGGGCAACGCCATCGTTGACGATCAAGGGCGCCCCGAGGCCCCCGTCGTCTTCTTCAAGCCGTCCACCTCGGTCATCGGCCCCGGCGACCCCATCGCCTACCCCTCCTTCTCCAGCGAGGTGCACCACGAGGCCGAGCTGGCCGTGGTCATCGGCCGCATGTGCCGCGAGGTCCCCCGCGAGCGCGTCAAGGACGTCATCCTCGGCTACACCTGCGCCAACGACATCACCGCGCGTGACGTCCAGCAGCGCGAGAAGCAGTGGGGCCGCGCCAAGGGCTTCGACACCTCCTGCCCCCTGGGCCCCTGGGTGGAGACCGAGCTCGACCCGGGCGACCTCGGCATCATGTGCACGGTCAACGGCGAACAGCGCCAGCTGGGCCGCACGAGCGACATGGTCCGCACGATCGAGGACCTGATCGTCCACATCACCGAGGCGATGACGCTGCTCCCCGGCGACGTCGTCCTCACCGGCACCCCGGCCGGTGTCGGACCCCTGAACGTCGGCGACGAGGTCGCCGTCACCATCGAAGGCATCGGCACTCTCACCAACAAGGTGATCAAGCGTGGCTAACGCGAACGTCCGCGTACGTTTCTGTCCCTCGCCGACCGGCAACCCCCACGTGGGTCTGGTCCGCACCGCCCTGTTCAACTGGGCGTTCGCCCGCCACCACGGCGGCACCCTCGTCTTCCGCATCGAGGACACCGACGCGGCGCGCGACTCCGAGGAGTCCTACCAGCAGCTGCTCGACTCGATGCGCTGGCTGGGCTTCGACTGGGACGAGGGCCCCGAGGTCGGCGGCCCCCACGCGCCGTACCGCCAGTCGCAGCGCATGGACATCTACCGCGATGTCGCGCAGAAGCTGCTGGACGCCGGCCACGCCTACCGCTGCTACTGCACCACCGAGGAGCTCGACGCGCGCCGCGACGCCGCCCGCGCCGTCGGCAAGCCGTCCGGCTACGACGGCACGTGCCGGGTGGTGACCCCCGAGCAGCAGGCGGCCTACGAGGCCGAGGGCCGTGCCTCGATCGTCCGCTTCCGGATGCCCGACGCCCCGATCACCTTCACCGACCTGGTCCGCGGCGAGCTGACCTTCACCCCGGAGAACGTGCCGGACTTCGGCATCGTCCGGGCCAACGGCGCGCCGCTGTACACCCTGGTCAACCCGGTCGACGACGCCCTGATGGAGATCACCCACGTCCTGCGCGGCGAGGACCTGCTCTCCTCCACCCCGCGCCAGATCGCGCTCTACGGCGCGCTCGCCGAGATCGGCGTCGGCAACGGCACCACTCCGCAGTTCGGGCACCTGCCGTACGTCATGGGCGAGGGCAACAAGAAGCTCTCCAAGCGCGACCCGCAGGCTTCCCTCAACCTCTACCGGGAGCGCGGCTTCCTCCCCGAGGGCCTGCTCAACTACCTCTCCCTGCTCGGCTGGTCCCTCTCGGCCGACCAGGACATCTTCACGATGGACGAGATGGTCGCGGCGTTCGACATCAAGGACGTCAACGCCAACCCGGCACGCTTCGACCTCAAGAAGTGCGAGTCGATCAACGGCGACCACATGCGCCGCATGGACGTGAAGGCGTTCATCGAGGCGTGCGGCCCCTGGCTGAAGGCCCCGTTCGCCCCGTGGGCCCCCGAAGCCTTCGACCAGGCGGTCTTCGAGGCCATCGCCCCGCACGCGCAGACCCGCCTGACGGTGCTCTCCGACATCACCGCCAACGTCGACTTCCTCTTCCTCGACGAGCCGGCCCACGACGAGGCGTCCTGGGCCAAGGCGATGAAGGAGGGCTCGGACGCGCTGCTGCGCACGGCGCGCGCCAAGCTGGAGGCCGCGGAGTGGAACGCCGAGGCCCTCAAGGCGGCCGTCCTGGCCGCCGGTGAGGAGCACGGCCTGAAGCTCGGCAAGGCGCAGGCGCCGGTCCGCGTCGCGGTCACGGGCCGCACCGTCGGTCTGCCTTTGTTCGAATCGCTGGAGATCCTCGGCCGCGAGCGCACGCTGGCCCGCGTCGACGCGGCCCTGGCGCGGCTCGCGGGCTGACGCCGCAGGTCACCGGGGCAGGGGCCCGCGCGCACGGCACAGGGCCGCGCGAGCGGGCCCCTGCTCTTCGCGCGCGGTTCCCGCCATGGTCCGGTGACGGCGCCGCCCGGCGCCCCGCGAGGCCGCCGGCGGGCGCCCGAGGGCTCTCGGGCCGGGAGTGCTCCGCTGCGGCGGCTTATCGGTTTTGGAGCCCCGTCCACCTTCGGGTAATGTTCTTCCTGCGCCGCCCGAGAGGGCCGAGAGGCCGGAACGGACGGAGCAAGCCCGAGCAAGACCCCTTCAAGGGGGTCGAGTTCTGGTGGGGTATGGTGTAATTGGCAGCACGAGGGTTTCTGGTTCCCTTAGTCTAGGTTCGAGTCCTGGTACCCCAGCAAGAGAAAATCGCTTCGAATTCTCTTGATAAACTGACGAAGCAAAAAGCGCAGTGCGAGCCCCCGTTGTGTAGCGGCCTAGCACGCCGCCCTCTCAAGGCGGTAGCGCCGGTTCGAATCCGGTCGGGGGTACAGATCCGTGACTCCGTCGCCATCCAGACAATTCCTGGAGGCGACGCGAATGGATCGCTAGGGCCCCCGTTGTGTAGCGGCCTAGCACGCCGCCCTCTCAAGGCGGTAGCGCCGGTTCGAATCCGGTCGGGGGTACTTGTTTCACCATGGGATATGGTGTAATTGGCAGCACGAGGGTTTCTGGTTCCCTTAGTCTAGGTTCGAGTCCTGGTATCCCAGCGCAGAGAGCATTTTCGCTCTGCAGCAATAAAGCTAGCCCCCGTTGTGTAGCGGCCTAGCACGCCGCCCTCTCAAGGCGGTAGCGCCGGTTCGAATCCGGTCGGGGGTACAGCAGAAAGAATGCCTTCCGCATAAGCGGGGGGCATTTTTTCGTGCGGACTTCCGCCCGCCCGGGCCGGGGCCGATAATCCACGCATGGCCCTTACCGACGGCGTGCGCCCCCGGGTCCACGTCGGTGATCTCCGACCGGGTGACCACGCGTGCCTGCTGTTCGCGTCGGACGAGGAACGGGCCTCGATCCTGCGGGGCTTCGTGCTCGGCGGCCTCGGCGCGCAGCACAAGATCGTCTACCTCTCCGGCGCCGACGGCCCGCGCGGCCCCCGGGCGCTGCTGGAGCAGTGCCGGCTCACCGGGGCGCCGCCGCACCCGGACGGGCAGCTGGAGGTCCTGGGCCCGGCCGACGCCGGCTTACGGCCGGGCGAGTGGGACCCCGCCCTGTTACTGAGGCGGCTGCGAGCCGTCGCCGACCGCTCCCGCCGCGAGGGCTACCGCGCGCTGCGCGTCACGGGGGATCCGCCCGCGGTGCCCGCCGACGAGCCGGGCCTGACGCGGCTGCTGCGCTACGAGTCGCTGCTGGCCGAGGAGTTCGCCCCGGGGGAGGCCCTGGCGCTCTGCCCGTACGACGTCCGACACGGCGACCCCGCCGCGCTCGCGGCCTTCGCCTCGGCCCATCCCCGGAGCGTCGAGGCGGACCCGCTCGTCCGCACGGCCGGGCTGACCGTCGTGCGCACCTACAGCCCGCCGGGGCTGCGGATCGAGGGCGTCGTCGACGCGGGCGCCCACCGCCACCTACGGGACGCCCTCCAGTCGGTCGCCTCCGTCCGGGGCGACATCAGCCTGGAGATGTCCCGGGTGGAGTTCCTGGACCTCTCGGGGCTCCGGCTGCTGATGACCTTCGCCAGGGCCAGGGCCGCCCGGCACTGCACCGTCGAGCTGACCGCGCTGCCGCCCCACCTCCTGCACGTCATCACCCTCATCGGCTGGGACCGGACCCCCGGCCTGCGCCTGGGCGCCGCGCACGCCTGCTGAGCCCGGGAGGGCCACGAGGGCCCGGCGCGGGCGTGTGCGCCGCTCTGCGGGCCCGGGAGGAGCTGGGTGCCGCCATTGCTGCGAGCTTCTGCACGGCGGGCCGCAGGACGCCCCGCAGGGGCGCGGGGGACTGCGCGACCAGCCACGGCATACCCCGCAGACGGCGCACCCGCAGACAGCGCACCCCAAGACGACGCGCCCCGCACCCCGCGGAGCGCTCACGTGAACCTGCGCGCCGACTCCTCCGCGTGCGCCAGCCGGCGCAGGCTCAGCAGCACCGGCTCGTACAGCACCGTCAGGGCCACGGCCGCCTCGATCTGGCCCTCCGGTGTGGGCTCGCGCTCCACCAGGTCGAGGTCGGCGACGGCGAGCTGTTCGGCCAGCCGCGCGTACGGCAGCAGGTGCTCGACGCCGCAGGGGTAGCCCAGGCGCACCAGCGCGGCGACGGCGGCGATCAGGGTGCGGCGGACGGGGGCGGGCTCGTCCTCGTCGCTCTCGCGGTACCAGCCGAGCCGCTCCAGCAGCGTCTCCATGGTGCGGCGCGCGGTCTCGGTCGCGGGGTCGCCGGCGTCCGGCTCCGGGCCGGCCGGCAGGGCCTGCGTCGCCGCGCCGAGCCGCATGTGGTGATCCAGCGACTCGTCTTCGGCGGCGGCGATCACCTCCCGGGCGGTGGCGACCGGCATTCTGCCGATCTGGATCAGGGCCCGCACCAGGCGCAGCCGGCGCAAGTGGTCCTCGCCGTACTCGGCCTGGGTGGCCGAGACCCTGCGGCCGGGCTGGAGCAGTTCCTCGCGCAGGTAGTACTTGATCGTGGCGGTGGACACCCCGCTGCGCTCACTCAGTTCGGCCAGTCGCATCCTCTTGCGCCCTTCTTTGGGGAGTGGCACTATCCAAGCATGGATAGCGGGGCTATCCAATGTCGTCCGGCGAGGGAGCGGGGATTTCCATGAGCGTCACACCGATAGCCGAGCGGGTCACGGCCAAGGCCGAGGGGGACGTGGTCGTCTTCCTCATCGGGATGCGGGTCAACCGGTGGCGGTCGGTGCGCCAGTGGCTGCCCGTCCTCGCCGCGATGCCGCGCATGATGCGGGAGCTCGCCCGCGAGGAGGGGAGCGGGCTGCGGGGATACCGGCCGCTCGGCGGCGGTCCGCGGAACTTCGGCGTCGTCCAGTACTGGGACTCGCGCGAAAAGCTGCTCGCCTACGCCTCGGCCCCGGACAAGGAGCACCGCCCCGCGTGGGCGGCGTTCAACCGCCGGGCGCGGGGCGGCCGGGGAGCGGTGGGCATCTGGCACGAGACGTACGTCGTCCCGGCCGGCTCCTACGAGTCCGTTTACGTCGGCATGCCCGAGTCCGGGCTGGGCGCCGCCTACGGGGTCGAGCCCGTGGCCCGGCGGGGCGAGCGGGCGGCCGACCGGCTCGCCCGCCGCGCCGTCTGATCAGCCGGTGCGGCGCAGGGCCTCGCTGAGCCGCAGGGCGGCGTCGATGACGGCCTGGGCGTGCATCCGGCCCGGGTGCCGGGTCAGGCGCTCGATGGGGCCGGAGACCGAGACGGCGGCGACCACGCGGTTGGAGGGGCCGCGCACGGGGGCGGAGACCGAGGCGACGCCCGGCTCGCGCTCGCCGATCGACTGGGCCCAGCCCCGCCGCCGCACGCCCGAGAGCGCGGTGGCGGTGAAGCGGGCGCCCTGGAGCCCGCGGTGCAGCCGCTCGGGCTCCTCCCAGGCCATCAGCACCTGGGCGGCCGAACCGGCCTTCATCGGCAGCGTGGACCCGACCGGCACGGTGTCCCGCAGTCCGGACAGCCGCTCCGCCGCGGCCACGCAGATGCGCATGTCGCCCTGCCGGCGGTAGAGCTGGGCGCTCTCGCCCGTCACGTCCCGCAGGTGCGTGAGCACCGGCCCCGCCGTGGCCAGCAGCCGGTCCTCGCCGGCCGCCGCGGCCAGCTCGCTCAGCCGCGGGCCGAGGATGAACCGGCCCTGCATGTCCCGCGCCACCATCCGGTGGTGCTCCAGCGCCACCGCCAGCCGGTGGGCCGTCGGGCGCGCGAGACCCGTCGCCGTGACCAGTCCGGCCAGTGTCGCCGGACCGGACTCCAGAGCGCTCAGTACCAGAGCCGCCTTGTCGAGAACGCCCACACCACTAGAGGCGCCACCAGAGTTGTCCATGCAACGATACTCCCGTCTCACACTGTGAAACGCAAGTTCAATTTTCCGGGAGACGCGCCAACCTGGAGCCACAGCACCTCATTGGCACAACGACTTGGTCCGGCGACGACGCCGGCCGGAGGGACAGCGATGGGACGGACACTCGCGGAGAAGGTCTGGGACGACCACGTCGTCACGCGCGCCGAAGGTGAGCCCGACCTCCTCTTCATCGATCTGCACCTGCTCCACGAGGTCACCAGCCCGCAGGCGTTCGACGGCCTGCGCAAGGCCGGGCGCCCGGTCCGGCGCCTGGACCTGACCATCGCCACCGAGGACCACAACACCCCCACCCTCGACATCGACAAGCCGATCGCGGACCCCGTCTCCCGCACCCAGTTGGAGACGCTGCGCCGCAACTGCGCCGAATTCGGCGTGCGGCTGCACCCCCTGGGCGACGTCGAGCAGGGCGTCGTCCACGTGGTGGGACCCCAGCTGGGCCTGACCCAGCCCGGCACCACCGTCGTCTGCGGCGACAGCCACACCTCCACCCACGGCGCCTTCGGCGCGCTGGCGTTCGGCATCGGCACCAGCCAGGTCGAGCACGTGCTCGCGACGCAGACCCTGCCGCTGGCCCCGTTCAGGACCATGGCCGTCACCGTCGAGGGCGAACTGCCCGAGGGCGTCACCGCCAAGGACCTGATCCTCGCGGTCATCGCCAGGATCGGCACCGGCGGCGGCCAGGGCTACGTCATCGAGTACCGCGGCCCGGCCATCGAGAAGCTCTCGATGGAGGCGCGGATGACCGTCTGCAACATGTCCATCGAGGCGGGCGCCCGGGCCGGCATGATCGCCCCCGACGAGACCACCTTCGCCTACCTCAAGGGACGCGCCCACGCACCCGAGGGCGCGGACTGGGACGCCGCCGTCGCCTACTGGCGCACCCTGCGCACCGACGACGACGCCGTCTTCGACCACGAGGTGGTCATCGATGCCACCGAGCTCTCCCCGTTCGTCACCTGGGGCACCAATCCGGGCCAGGGCGCGCCCCTGTCGGCGACGGTTCCCGACCCCGCCTCCTACCCCGACCCCTCGGACCGCTCGGCGGCCGAACGGGCCCTGGAATACATGGGACTGACGGCAGGTCAGCAACTGCGGGACATCCGGGTCGACACCGTCTTCGTGGGCTCGTGCACCAACGGCCGGATCGAGGACCTGCGCTCGGTCGCCGCCGTCCTCAAGGGCCGCCGGATCGCCGACAACGTCCGGATGCTGGTCGTCCCCGGCTCGGTACGGGTGGGCCTCCAGGCCGTCCAGGAGGGGCTGGACAAGGTGTTCACCGAGGCCGGCGCCGAATGGCGGCACGCCGGCTGTTCGATGTGCCTGGGCATGAACCCCGACCAACTCGCGCCCGGCGAGAGGTCCGCCTCGACCTCCAACCGCAACTTCGAGGGCAGGCAGGGCAAGGGCGGCCGCACCCACCTGGTCTCCCCGCAGGTCGCCGCCGCGACCGCCGTACTGGGCCATCTGGCCTCCCCGCCGGACCTGCCCGGACCGGCCGGCGCGCCCGACGCACGCACTCCCCTGGGGGTCTGAGAACACCATGGAAGCTTTCACCACCCACACCGGCCGGGCCGTACCGCTGCGCCGCGGCAATGTCGACACCGACCAGATCATCCCCGCGCACTGGCTGAAGAAGGTCACCCGCGACGGCTTTGAGGACGGGCTCTTCGAGGCGTGGCGCAAGGACCCGGAGTTCGTGCTGAACCGCCCGGAGCGCCGCGGCGCCTCCGTCCTGGTCGCCGGACCCGACTTCGGCACGGGCTCCTCCCGGGAGCACGCCGTCTGGGCGCTGCAGAATTACGGGTTCAAAGCCGTGGTTTCCGCCCGCTTCGCCGACATCTTCCGGGGCAACTCGCTCAAGAACGGACTGCTGACGGTCGTCCTGCCGCAGTCGACCGTCGAGGCGCTCTGGGAGCTGACCGAGGCCGACCCCGCCGCCGAGGTGACCGTCGACCTCGTGGGGCGCCAGGTGCGGGCCGAGGGCATCACGGCTGATTTCGCCCTTGACGAGAACGCCCGGTGGCGGCTCCTGGAGGGGCTCGACGACATCGGTCTGACCCTGCGGAACGAGCCGGCCATCACCGCCTACGAGGCCCGAAGGCCCTCTTTCAAGCCCTCGACAGCCCGGATCTGACACGAATTTTGAGCCCGTTCAGCCCCTCCGCCGGAACCGGACGGGGACCCGGATTTTCGCTGCTCACCCGGGGTTTGACATGATGCGCCCCCTGTCTTCGGACAGGGGGCGCATCGTTCTGTTGAGGCCCTGTGAAGCGACAACTCGCCTCAGATGGCACAATCGGTGCATGGAACGCGGCAGCCAACTCGAGCTTTACCGGCTCGTCGCGGACCAGCTCAAGGAAGCGCACACAAGGGTGCGCACACTGCAAGTCCCGGAGGGCGTACGGATGGCGCTGTCCCGGAAGCTGTTGGCCATCACGGCCGCGGCGAAGCACGATCTCTCAGGCGCGGCAAGGCGTCTGGACCGGCTGATGAACGACCTCGACGAGGGCCGTTTCCCCGAAGAGCCCGACCGTGACGGAACTCCGTGATGGTCGAGTTCGTTGCGGCACAAGGGTGATTAGACCGTTTCGTGTTTGATTTGCGGTATATATCTGCCTAACGTGCGAAAAGGCTGGAACGCATTCGTTCCAGCAATGTCTCCGAAGGGGAAGACGTGAACAAGGCGCAGCTCGTTGAAGCGATTGCCGACAAGCTCGGTGGCCGTCAGCAGGCCGCGGACGCCGTCGACGCAGTGCTCGACGCGATCGTCCGTGCAGTTGTCGCAGGGGACCGGGTCTCGGTCACCGGCTTCGGCTCGTTCGAGAAGGTCGACCGCCCGGCCCGTTACGCCCGCAACCCGCAGACGGGTGAGCGCGTCCGGGTCAAGAAGACCTCCGTGCCCCGCTTCCGCGCGGGTCAGGGCTTCAAGGACCTGGTGAGCGGCTCGAAGAAGCTCCCGAAGAACGACGTCGCGGTCAAGAAGGCGCCCAAGGGCAGCCTCTCGGGCGGCACCAAGACCACCGCCAAGGCCACGACCAAGAAGGCCACCGCCAAGAAGGCGACCACGGCGAAGAAGGCCGCCCCGGCCGCCGCCGCCGCCAAGAAGGCGACCCCGGCGAAGAAGACCACCGCCAAGAAGACGACGGCCACCGCCACCAAGGCTGCCGCCGCCAAGAAGGCCACGCCGGCGAAGAAGACCACCGCCAAGAAGGCCACGGCCACCGCCACCAAGGCTGCCGCCGCCAAGAAGGCCACGCCGGCGAAGAAGACCGCCACCACCGCCACGGCGAAGAAGGCGGCCGCCAAGAAGACGGCTCCCGCCAAGAAGGCCACGGCGACCAAGGCGCCGGCGCGCAAGACCACCGCGCGCAAGACCACCGCCAAGAAGACCGCCGCCAAGAAGTAAGGCAGCGAACGGCGTCACGCGCCGGGCCGGGCTCCCCTCGGGGAGCCCGGCCCGCGGTGTGTGTACGGCGCCCGGGGGCGCTCAGAAGGTCACCAGCGTCACCAGCGTCACGCGCGGCTCACCACCGGAGCCGGCCGCGTCCGCCGCGTTCCCCGTGTCCGTCGCATTCGTCGGGCCCTCAAGGACGATCCGGACCCGCTGGCCGGGCCGCAGCAGCCGCAGGCCGCCCGCGTCGAACGCCGCGGCGTCGAACGGCACCGGGGTGCCGTCGTCCAGGAGCACGCTCCCGGAACGGGTCTGGGGGTCGTAGGTGTACGCGGTGGCCTGCATGGACAGCAGCCTAAGCGCTCCGCTGCATGCCGGGCACCTCATCTGCGGGTGCGCAGTGGCCGGCCGCGCGGCTCCCCGCGCCCTTCGGGGCGCGGCCGACCGCACCGGACGTCGCCGGGCCCGCTCAGTCGGAGCCCGGCCGACCGGGGAGCGCCGGCCTGCCGGCCACGGCCGCCGTCCGGGGTCCCACCCCCAGCGCCAGGGCCGCCAGCAGGTCCGCCGCCGTGTCCACGTCCTGCCGCACGGAATCCACTCCGGCCAGCTCGATCTCCCGGGCGCCCGACGCGCGGTGCCGGGCGCGGGAACGCCCTTCGAACGCCGGCGCCAATTCCCTTCCCGGCCCCGCCGCCAACAGGGTCGTCCCGATTCCCGCGGCGTCCGGAAGAAATGCGCGCGGGAATTCAGCGGCGGAATCGAGCACCCGCCCGAGTTCCGCCGTGCGCAGCGCCGGCAGATCCGCATTGAGCGTCGCCACCGCCGAACGCGGCGACCGCGCGCGCACAAACCGCGCGCCCCGCGCGAGCGCGGCATTCAGCCCGCCGCCCGCGGCCACGGCCCCGGGGGGCACGGGAGGCCCGGGCGTCTCCGGCAGCACCCGCGCGCCCAGCGCGCCGAGCTCCGCCCCGGCCAGCGGGTCGTCCGTGACGACCACCACATCCCGCACCACCCGGCAGGCCAGCGCCGCGGCCACCGTGTCCAGGGCGAACGCCAGCGCGAGCAGGGGCCGCGGGGCGCTCCCGGCCTCCCCCGCAAGACGGCTCTTGGCCACGGCCAGCGGCTTCAGAGGCACCACCAGGGTCCAGAGCACATCCGCCCCCTCTCTTCGCATCAGCCTCATTGTCACCTGCTGCCGCAGCTGCCCGGGGAGCGCGGGGTTACGGTGTTCTCGACAGACCGGGTACCTGGGGCGACACTTGTCCGGCCCCCGGGTTCATACAGCCCCCAGGTCCCAAGAGAAGGGTGTCCGAGTGTCCCGCCACAGAATCGGCTTCTGGTACCGCTTTGCGGCGGTGTTGGCCAAACCGCCGCTCGTGGTTCTGTTCAAGCGGGACTGGCGGGGAATGGAGCACATTCCGGCCGACGGCGGATTCCTCACCGCGGTCAACCACAACTCCTATCTCGACCCGCTGTCGTACGCCCACTTCCAGTACAACACCGGGCGGGTCCCCCGCTTCCTCGCCAAGGCCGCCCTGTTCAAGACGACCTTCGTCGGCACGATCCTGCACGGCACCGGCCAGATCCCGGTCTACCGCGAGACCACCGACGCCGCGACCGCGTTCCGGGCCGCCGTCGACGCCATCAACAGCGGCGAGTGCGTGGCCTTCTACCCCGAGGGCACCCTCACCCGCGACCCGGACATGTGGCCCATGGAGGGCAAGACCGGTGTCGCCCGCGTCGCGCTGCTCACCAAGGCCCCCGTCATCCCGGTCGCCCAGTGGGGCGCCAACGAGGCGATGCCGCCGTACGCCAGGGAGCGCAAGCTGCGGCTCTTCCCCCGCAAGACGCTCAAGGTGCTGGCCGGTCCGCCCGTGGACCTCTCGGAGTTCTACGGCAAGGAACCCACCGCCGACGTGCTGCGCGCCGCCACCGATGTGATCATGGCCGCCATCACCGAGCTCCTCGCCGAACTCCGCGGCGAACCCGCACCCCCCGAGCCGTACAACCACAAGAAGGCGCTTGCCGCCGCCCGCCGGCAGGCGCGGCAGGCCGAGGAGGACACCAAGTGACGCGCTGCGCCGTCTACGGCACCGGTTCGTGGGGCACCGCCTTCGCGATGATCCTCGCGGACGCCGGCTGCGAGGTGACCATGTGGGGCCGCCGTGCCGCCCTGGTGGACGCCGTCAACGCCACCCGCACCAACCCCGACTACCTCCCGGACACCGAGCTGCCGGCCGGCGTGCGGGCCACCACCGACGCGGCCGAGGCGGCGGACGGCGCGCAGTTCACCGTGCTGGCCGTGCCCTCCCAGACGCTGCGCGGCAACCTCACCGAGTGGGCGCCCCTGCTGCCCGCGGACACGGTCCTGGTCTCCCTGATGAAGGGCGTCGAACTGGGCACCGCCAAGCGGATGAGCGAGGTCATCGAGGAGGTCGCGAAGGTCTCCCCGGACCAGGTCGCCGTCCTCACCGGCCCCAACCTCGCCAAGGAGATCGCCGCCCGGCAGCCCGCCGCGGCCGTCGTCGCCTGCCGCGACGAGGCCGTCGCCAAGCGGCTCCAGACGGCCTGCCACACCCCGTACTTCCGCCCGTACACCAACACCGACGTGGTCGGCTGCGAGCTGGGCGGCGCCGTGAAGAACGTCATCGCGCTCGCCGTCGGCATCGCCGACGGCATGGGCCTGGGCGACAACGCCAAGGCGTCTCTGATCACCCGCGGCCTGGCCGAGACCACCCGCCTGGGCCTGGCGATGGGCGCCGACGCCCACACCTTCGCCGGGCTCGCCGGAATGGGCGACCTCGTCGCCACCTGTTCCTCGCCGCTCTCGCGCAACCACACCTTCGGCACCAACCTCGGCCGCGGCATGACCCTCACCGAGACCATCGCCGTCACCCGGCAGACCGCCGAGGGCGTCAAGTCCTGTGAGTCCGTGCTCGATCTGGCCCGCCGCCACGATGTCGACATGCCGATCACCGAGACCGTCGTGGAGATCGTGCACGAGGGCAAGCCGCCGCTGGTGGCCCTCAAGGAACTGATGTCACGCAGCGCCAAGCCCGAGCGGCACTGAGACGCGACGTTGCGTGCGGCGTACCAGGAGGTAGTCTCGTCGCGATATGAGCAGCGAGACCACCCCCCAGAGCCCTGACCGGAGCCGTAAGCCGCGCGTCGCGGTCGTGTTCGGCGGTCGCAGTTCCGAGCACGCGATCTCCGTCGTGACCGCCGGTGCCGTGCTGAACGCCATCGACCGGTCGACGTACGACGTGCTGCCGATCGGCATTACCACCGACGGCCGTTGGGCGCTCACCGCCGACGACCCCGAGCGGATGGCCATCACCGACCGCGCGCTGCCGGACGTCGGCCGGCTGGCGCTGTCGCCCGACGGCACCGTGGTGCTCCCGGTCGACCCCTCGGTGCGCGAGATCGTCTACTCCGAGCCGGGCACGGTCCCCAAGGCGCTGGGCGAGGTCGACGTCGTCTTCCCCGTGCTGCACGGCCCGTACGGCGAGGACGGCACCCTCCAGGGCATGCTGGAGCTCTCCGGCATCCCCTACGTCGGCGCCGGCGTCCTCGCCTCGGCCGTCGGCCAGGACAAGGAGTACATGAAGCGCGTCTTCGTCTCCTACGGCCTGCCGGTCGGCCCCTACGAGGTCATCCGCCCCCGCGAGTGGGCCGCCGACCCGGCCGCCGCCCGCCAGAGGATCGTGGACTTCGCCGGCGAGCACGGCTGGCCGCTCTTCGTGAAGCCCGCCCGCGGCGGCTCCTCGGTGGGCATCACCAAGGTCGACGACCCCTCGGGCCTGGACGACGCCCTGGCCGAGGCCCGCCGCCACGACCCGAAGATCCTCGTCGAGTCGCTGCTGCGCGGCCGGGAGATCGAGTGCGGCGTCCTGGAGCTGGCGGACGGGCCGCGCGCGAGCGTCCCCGCCGAGATCCCCCCGGTCACCGCCCACGACTTCTACGACTTCGAGGCGAAGTACATCGACTCCGCCGCCGGCCTCGTCCCCGCGCCGCTCACGCCCGAGGAGACCGCCCGCGTCCAGGAGCTGGCCGTCCGGGCCTTCGACGCGGTGTCCTGCGAGGGCCTGGTGCGCGCGGACTTCTTCCTCACCGAGGACGGCGAGTTCGTCATCAACGAGATCAACACCATGCCGGGCTTCACGCCCATCTCGATGTACCCGCGCATGTGGCAGGAGAGCGGGGTCAGCTACCCCGAGCTGATCGACGCGCTCATCCAGGCGGCGCTGCGCCGGCCGACGGGCCTGCGCTAGCCGATGATCCCGTAGGGGACCGTGCTGCGGACGGCGTCGGCGAGATCGGTGAGCGCACTGATGTCGCCGGCGCCGCCCACCACCCGCGCCGGCAGCGTCACCTCCACCCACGCCTCACGCTTGACCGTGGTGCACCGGACGGAGCCGTCCGGCTGCTTCTCGGGCAGCCACTCGATACCGTTGATGTCCACGGAGTCGGCCGCGGGATTGCGCTGCAGGAGTGCGGGCTTGGGCACCCCGCAGCGCAGGGCGATGGACTCACCGTCGCCCCACGCTGCGGTGAGGTCCGAATCGGGGTCGGTGCCGCGGCGCTTCCGCCCGTCCACGGTCCCGGGCAACGCCTGGTGCAGGGCCCGGCACTTCGCGGCCTGCGCGCCGGACGGTGTGGGAACCGCAGGGCCCGCCGTGTCGTCGCTCGTGGAACAGCCGACAGCGGCGAAGAACACGACGACAGCGGGCAGGCCGAGCGACCGGCGGAGCGAAGACTTCACCGGCCGAGCATACGGGGGACCTACAGATGGACGACCGGACAGGTCAGGGTGCGGGTGATGCCGTCCACCTGCTGGACCCTGGCGACCACCATGCGGCCGAGCTCGTCCACGGTGTCGGCCTGGGCACGGACGATCACGTCGTACGGACCGGTCACGTCCTCGGCCTGGATCACCCCGGGGATCTTCGAGATGACTTCGGCGACGGTCGACGCTTTGCCGACCTCGGTCTGGATCAGGATGTACGCCTGTACCACGGAACCTCCAGGGCGGCTTCGAGGATCATGTGGGGAGAAGAGACGCCACGGTACCGCGTCGCCGTACGGCGCGGGGAGACCCGCGCTGCCTGCGCGGCGCGGCGCATGTCACAACCGATACTCCTAGGAGGAGCTCAGTGAAAGGCACCGTGGGCGAGTTGGGGGAGTTCGGGCTCATCAGAGAGCTTACTTCCCGGCTCACCACCACCCCTGCGGTCCGGCTCGGGCCGGGTGACGACGCCGCGGTGGTCGCTGCGCCCGACCGGAGGGTCGTGGCCAGTACGGACGTGCTCCTGGAGGGCCGCCACTTCCGGCGCGACTGGTCGACCGCGTACGACGTCGGCCGCAAGGCCGCCGCGCAGAACCTCGCGGACATCGCCGCCATGGGCGCGGTGCCCACCGCCATCCTGCTCGGCCTCGTCGTGCCCGCCGAACTCCCCGCCACCTGGCCCACCGAGCTGATGGACGGGATCCGCGACGAGTGCCAGGTCGCCGGCGCGGCCGTGGTCGGCGGCGACGTGGTGCGCGGCGAGACCATCACCGTGGCCATCACGGCCCTGGGCGACCTGCGCAACCACGAGCCCGTCACCCGCTCCGGCGCCCAGCCGGGCGACGTGGTCGCGGTCACGGGCTGGCTGGGCTGGTCCGCGGCCGGGCACGCCGTGCTCGCCCGCGGCTTCCGCTCGCCGCGGGCCTTCGTCGAGGCCCACCGCCGCCCGGAGCCGCCCTACCACGCCGGCCCCGCGGCCGCCGGGCTCGGCGCCACCGCGATGACCGACGTCAGCGACGGCCTGATCGCCGACCTCGGGCACATCGCCGAGGCCAGCAAGGTCCGCATCGACCTGCACACGGCCGCCATCGACGTCCCCACGCAGATGTCCGACATCGGCCAGGCGGTCGGCGTCGACCCGCTGCAGTGGGTGCTCACCGGGGGAGAGGACCACGCGATCGTGGCGACCTTCCCGCCGGACGTGAAGCTGCCGGCCCGCTGGAAGGTCATCGGCGAGGTCGTCAACCCCTCCGCCCTGCCGCAGGTCACCGTCGACGGCGCCCCCTGGGACAAGGCGGGCGGCTGGGACCACTTCGGGGACGCGGAGCCCGACGAGTAGATTCGGCCCATGCCGATACCTCCACGCGTGCTGACCGTCGCCGGATCCGACTCCGGCGGCGGTGCGGGCATCCAGGCCGACCTCAAGACCATGCTCGCCCTCGGCGCGCACGGCATGAGCGTCCTCACCGCCGTCACCGCCCAGAACTCCCGCGGGGTGCAAGGGGCCTGGCCGCTGCCCGCCGAGGCGGTACGGGCCCAGTTCCGCAGCGTCGTCGACGACATCGGCGTCCAGGCCGTCAAGACCGGCATGCTCGCCTCGGCGGAGCTGGTGGAGACCGTCGCCGAACTCCTCACCGGCCCCGGCGCCCAGGGCGTTCCCGTCGTCGTCGACCCGGTCGGCATCTCCAAGCACGGCGACGCCCTGCTCGCCGCCTCCGCCCTCGACGCGGTCCGGCACAAACTGCTGCCGGCGGCCACGGTCGCCACCCCCAACCTGGACGAGGTCGCCTGGCTCACGGGCGTCCGGGTGACCGCCGAGACCGACCTGCGGCGGGCGGCGGACGCGATCCTCGCCTTCGGCCCCCGCTGGGTGATCGTCAAGGGCGGCCACCTCGACGGCGACGCCGTGGACCTCCTCAGCGACGGCACCGAGGAGCACTGGCTGCGGGCCCCCCGCCACGACAACCGCCACACCCACGGCACCGGCTGCACGCTCGCCAGCGCCGTCGCCGCGGAACTGGCCAAGGGGAGCACCGTCCCGCAGGCCGTCGCGGCGGCCAAGGACTACGTCACCGGCGCCATCGCGGCGGGCTTCCCGCTCGGCGGCGGCATCGGCCCCGTCGACCACGGCTGGCGCTTCCGGGGCTGACGCGTCCGGGCTTCGGGGCGCCCCGGCGCCCCGGGCGTCCGGGCAGACGGAAGCGGCCGGACGCAAACGGGCATGCGAAAAACCGGCCCACCCAGAGGTGGACCGGTGATTCAGGCAACCGGAGGGGGCTGCGCGACACGGCGCGGACGCCGACGCGAGACCGACTCACCCCCGCTTGCGCGGGGAGAACCACTCGCTAGCGCGAGACCTTGCCGGCCTTGATGCAAGAGGTGCAGGCGTTGATCCGCTTCGGCGTGCGCCCGATCACTGCGCGCACCCGCTGGATGTTGGGGTTCCAACGACGGGGGGTACGGCGGTGCGAGTGCGAAATAGCGTTGCCGAAGCCCGGCCCCTTGCCGCAGACGTCGCAGTTGGCAGCCACGGGTTACTCCAAAGACGGGTCACCCCCGCTTCCGCGGGGACAACAGGCACGTACGGTGAATCCCTGCGTGCCGAGATCTCCAGAGAGCGACCGGCAGTACCAGGGGGGTATGGCCCGATTTTCATCGGGCAACCGGAGCAGCATACAACGGCTGCTCCCGTACAACGAAACTACCATGGCTGCCCCACACCCGGCCCGGCCTCGTATATCGCCCTATGTCCGGCCCCCACCGGCCTTCCGGCCGCTCCCGGACTACGCTGCCGATCAGCCGCGGAACACCCGCCGCACACCCCCCAGGGATCCGAGGAGGACACCGGTGCCGCACCTGCTGGACGCCGCCGCGGTACGTACCTGGTGCGCTCTGGCCCTCGACGCGCTCGGCCGGGCCCGCGAGGAGATCGACGCGATCAACGTCTACCCCGTCGCGGACGGCGACACCGGCACCAACCTCTACCTGACCGTCGAATCCGCGGCCCGCGCCGTCGACGCGGTCTTCGACGGGCACGCCACCGGCGGCACCACCGCCGGTGCCCCCCTGGTCCCCGGCCTGCCCGACACCATCCGCGCCATGGCCCACGGCGCCCTCATAGGCGCCCGCGGCAACTCCGGCACCATCCTCGCCCAGCTCCTGCGCGGCATGGCCGAGGTCATCGCGAACCCCCCGGCCCCGGACACCCCGGACGCCTCCGCCGACGACGCCGAGCTGCTGCGGACCGCCCTGCGGCGGGCCGTCGCGTCCGCGTACGAGGGCGTCGCCCGCCCCGTCGAGGGCACCGTGCTCACCGTGGCCGCGGCCGCCGCCGAGGCCGCCGCCGGCGCCCCGGGCGACGCCGCCGCGGTCGCCCGCGCCGCCGACGAAGCGGCCCGCAGCGCCCTCGCCAGGACCCCCGGCCAGCTCGCCGTCCTCGGCAGGGCCGGGGTCGTCGACGCCGGCGGCCTGGGCCTGGTCGAAGTGCTGGGGGCACTGGCCCGGGCCCTGTCGGGGAAGAGCTCCGCAGGCCGCGCCCCGCGCCCCTGGCAGCGGCCTCCCGTCCCGGCCGCCACCGCGGCCGAGAGCTGCCCGGCGGACCCCGTCGCCGGCCCCGCCTTCGAGGTGATCTACCTCCTGGAGGCCGACGACAGCGCGGTGGCCCGGCTGCGGACCCGCCTCGACGCCCTCGGCGACTCGCTCGTCGTCGTCGGCGGCGACGGCCTGTGGAACGTCCACGTGCACGTCGACGACGCCGGGGCGGCCGTCGAGGCCGGCATCGACGCCGGCCGCCCCTACCGCGTCCGCATCACCCACTTCGGCTCCGCCGCCGGCACCGCGCCGGACACCCGCGAGCTCGTCCAGCGGGCCGTCGTCGCCCTCGTCCCCGGCGAAGGGCTCGCCGAGCTGTGCACGGAGGCCGGGGCCACCGCCGTGGCCGTCCGGCCGGGGGAGCCGCCCGCCAGCGGCGAGCTGGTCGAGGCGATCCGGCGCGCGCACGCCCGCGAGGTGGTGCTGCTGCCCAACGACCCCGAACTGCGCCACACCGCGGCCGCCGCGGCCGAGCAGGCGCGCACCGAGGGCGTCCGCGTCGCCCTCGTGCCGACCCGCTCCGCCGTCCAGGGCATCGCCGCCCTCGCCGTCCACGAGCCCGGCCGCCGCTTCGACGAGGACGTCGTCGCCATGACCGCCGCCGCCGGCGCCACCCGCTACGCGGAGCTGGCCGTCGCCGAACGGCAGTCCTGGACCATGGCCGGCATCTGCCAGGCCGGCGACACCCTCGGCCTGATCGACGGCGACGTGGCCGTCATCGGAGGCGACCTCTGCTCCACCGCCGAGACCGTCCTGGACCGGATGCTCGCCGCGGGCGGCGAGATGGTCACCCTCGTCCTCGGCGAGGACGTCCCCGACACCCTCGCCGAACGCCTGGAGCGCCACGTGCGCGGCGGCCACCTCGCCGTCGACACGGTGCTCTACCGCGGCGGCCGGCAGTCACCGCCGCTGCTCATCGGCATCGAATGACCCGGGCGCGCCCGCCCGGGCCCCGGGCGGTCGGCGCGCATTGTCAGCCCCGTGGTGTCCAATGGACCGCGTGCCCGCGCTTCAAGAACCCCTGAAGAAGATCCTCGGCGGCAACACCGCGAAGGTGATGGCCGAGCACCTCGACCTGCACACCGTCGGCGACCTCCTGCACCACTACCCGCGCCGCTACGCCGAGCGCGGCGAGCTGACCCGCCTCGCCGACCTGCCGCTGGACGAACACGCCACGGTCGTCGCGCAGGTCGCCAAGGCCGCCATGAAGACCTTCAACCACGGCAAGGGCGTCCGCCTGGAGGTCGTGGTCACCGACGGCAGCGGCTCGCTGACCCTCGTCTTCTTCGGCCGCGGCGCCTACGCCAGGGAGAAGGAGCTGCTGCCCGGCCGCCGCGGCATGTTCGCCGGCAAGGTCTCCCTCTTCAACCGCACCCGCCAGCTCCTGCACCCCGATTACGAACTGCTGGACAAGGAGAGCGGCGCCGAGGCCGCCGAGTCCTTCGCCGGCCGGCTGCTGCCGATCTACCCGGCCTGCAAGCAGTTCCAGTCCTGGAAGCTCACCAAGGCCGTCGACACCCTGCTGGACCTCTTCGAGGCCGAGCGGTGGCAGGGCATCGTCGACCCGCTGCCCCCGGCGCTGCGCGAGGGCCGGGGCCTGGCCGAGCTCGCCGACGCCTTCCGCAAGGTCCACCGCCCGCGCACCAAGGCCGACATCGAGGACGCGCGGGCCCGCCTGAAGTGGGACGAGGCGTTCGTCCTCCAGGTCGCCCTCGCCCGCAGGCGCCACGCCGACGGCCAGCTCCCCGCCGTGGCCCGCAAGCCGGTGGCCGGCGGCCTGCTCGACACCTTCGACGCGAAGCTGCCCTTCACCCTCACCGACGGCCAGCGCAAGGTCTCCGCCGAGATCTTCGACGACCTCGCCACCGAACACCCCATGCACCGCCTCCTCCAGGGAGAGGTCGGCTCGGGGAAGACGATGGTCGCCCTGCGCGCGATGCTCGGCGTCGTGGACGCCGGCGGCCAGGCGGCGATGCTCGCCCCCACCGAGGTCCTCGCCCAGCAGCACCACCGGTCGATCACCGAGATGATGGGCGAGCTGGCCGAGGGCGGCATGCTCGGCGGCGCCGAGCAGGGCACCAAGGTCGTACTGCTCACCGGCTCCATGGGCACGGCCGCGCGCCGGCAGGCGCTGCTCGACCTCGTGACCGGCGAGGCCGGGATCGTCATCGGCACCCACGCCCTGATCGAGGACAAGGTGCAGTTCCACGACCTCGGCCTGGTCGTGGTGGACGAACAGCACCGCTTCGGCGTGGAACAGCGCGACGCCCTGCGCTCCAAGGGCAAGCAACCCCCGCACCTGCTGGTGATGACCGCGACCCCCATCCCGCGCACCGTCGCCATGACCGTCTTCGGCGACCTGGAGACCTCCGTCCTCGACCAGCTCCCGGCCGGCCGCTCGCCGATCGCCACCCACGTCGTGCCCGCCAAGGACAAGCCGCACTTCCTGGCGCGCACGTGGGAGCGGGTCCGCGAGGAGACCGAGGGCGGCCATCAGGCGTACGTGGTCTGTCCCCGCATCGGTGACGAGGAGGAGACCGGCAAGCCGGGAAAGCGCGGGAAGGCCGCCGGGGAGGACGAGCCGACCGCGGAGGACCTCGCGGAGAAGCGGCCGCCGCTGGCGGTCCTCGACCTCGCCGCACAGCTGACGAAGGGCCCCCTGCGCGGCCTGCGCGTGGAGGTCCTGCACGGGCGGATGCAGCCGGACGCGAAGGACGACGTGATGCGCCGCTTCGCCGCCGGCGAGGTCGACGTGCTCGTCGCCACGACCGTCATCGAGGTCGGCGTGAACGTGCCCAACTCCACCGTCATGGTGATCATGGACGCGGACCGGTTCGGCGTCTCCCAGCTGCACCAGCTGCGCGGGCGCGTCGGCCGCGGCTCGGCGCCCGGCCTGTGCCTGCTGGTGAGCGAGATGCCGGAGGGCAGCCCCGCGCGCACCCGGCTGAACGCCGTCGCCGCCACCCTGGACGGCTTCGAGCTCTCCCGGATCGACCTGGAGCAGCGCCGTGAGGGCGACGTGCTCGGCCAGGCGCAGTCCGGCGTCCGCTCCAGCCTGCGGATGCTCACCGTCATCGACGACGAGGAGGTCATCACGGCCGCCCGGGAGGAGGCCACGGCCGTCGTCACCGCCGACCCCGAGCTCGAACGGCTGCCGGAACTGCGCACCGCGCTGGACGCCCTGCTGGACAAGGACCGGGAGCAGTACCTGGACAAGGGCTGACGGCGGGCCCGGGCCGCCCCCGGGCACCGCGCGGGGCCGACGCCCTGCCGACGGCCTAGGCTGAGGGGCGACGGCCGCCGCCGCCCGCTCACCCCACCCACGAAGGACACGAGGACCCATGACCCGCGTGATCGCCGGCACCGCCGGCGGACGCCGCCTGGCCGTGCCGCCCGGCACCGGCACCCGCCCGACCTCCGACCGGGCGCGCGAGGGCCTGTTCTCCACCTGGGAGTCGCTGTTCGGCCCCCTGACGGACGCCCGGGTCCTGGACCTGTACGCCGGCTCGGGCGCCGTCGGCCTGGAGGCCCTCTCGCGCGGCGCCGCCCACGCCCTGCTGGTGGAGGCCGACCCCGCCGCCGTGCGCGTCATCCGGGAGAACGCCGCCGCGGTCGGGCTGCCCGGCGCGGAGGTCCGGGCGGGCAAGGCCGAGCAGGTCGTCGCCGGCCCGGCGCCCACCCGCCCGTACGACGTCGTCTTCCTGGACCCGCCCTACGCCGCGGCCACCGAAGACGTGTGCGAGATTCTCCTCACACTCGTCCGCCAGGGGTGGCTGGCGGACGAGGCGCTGGTCACCGTGGAGCGCAGCACCAGAAGCGGGGAATTCCCCTGGCCGGACGGGATCGAGCCGCTGAGGGCCCGGCGTTACGGCGAGGGAACGCTTTGGTACGGTCGCGCCGCTTCGACGTGCACAGACCAGACATCTCCCTGCGCGTCATGAATGGACCGGAGAGCGAGGAACCACCGTTGCGCCGCGCCGTCTGTCCGGGGTCGTTCGACCCCGTCACCAATGGACACCTCGACATCATCGCCCGCGCTTCCCAGCTGTACGACGTCGTACACGTGGCCGTGATGATCAACAAGTCCAAGCAGGGCCTGTTCACCGTCGACGAGCGGATGGAGCTGCTCCGCCAGGTCACCGCCGAGTACGGGAACGTGCGGGTCGAGGCCTTCCACGGCCTGCTCGTCGACTTCTGCAAGCAGCGGGAGATCCCGGCCATCGTGAAGGGGCTGCGGGCGGTCAGCGACTTCGACTACGAGCTGCAGATGGCCCAGATGAACATAGGGCTCTCGGGCGTCGAGACCCTGTTCATCCCGACCAACCCCACCTACAGCTTCCTCTCCTCCAGCCTCGTCAAGGAGGTCGCGACCTGGGGCGGGGACGTCTCCCACCTCGTGCCGCCGCTGGTGCTGGAAGCGCTCACCGAGCGGCTCGCCGACGGCTGACGGACTGACGCCACGTCAGTAGCTGTCGGGCCGGGGTCGACTGGTCGTACAGTCGACCCCGTTCGTGCCCATCCGTCATAAAGGCCCATCCGTCATAAAGAGAATGGCGAGCGTCAAGGTGGACGTGCAGAAGAAGCTCGACGAGATCGTCACGACCGTCGCCGGTGCCCGGTCCCTGCCCATGTCGGCCTCCTGCGTCGTCAACCGCGCCGAGCTCCTCGCCCTGCTGGAAGAGGTCCGGGCCGCGCTGCCCGACTCCCTGGCACAGGCCAGGGAGCTGATCGGCGGGCGCGAGCAGCTGGTCGCCGAGGCCCGGGAGGAGGCCGAGCGGATCATCGAGTCCGCCCGCGCCCACCGCGGCTCGCTGATCTCCGACACCGAGGTCGCCCGGCAGTCCCAGGAGGAGGCCGACCGCATCCTCGCCGAGGCCCGCCGGGAGGCGGCGGAGATCCGCGCCGAGGCCGACGACTACGTCGACGGCAAGCTCGCCAACTTCGAGGTCGTCCTCACCAAGACCATCGGTTCCGTCGACCGCGGGCGCGAGAAGCTGCTCGGCCGGGCCGGATCCGACGGCTACGGCACGGCGGACGCGGACGGCCTGCCCGACGACGGCCCCGAGCGCAGCTCCGACCCCCACCTCCAGCGCCAGCACGCCGACGCCTACGTGGACGCCAAGCTCGGCGCGGTCGCGGCCGTCCTGGGCAAGACCCTGGAGGCCGTCGGCCGAGGCCGGCAGAAGCTGCTCGGCGCCCGCCCCTCCGACGAGCTGGGCGCGCACATGGCCGCCCAGGACGGCCTTCCCGGCACCCACCACACCAGCGACGCCGACTTCCTCGCCGGGCTCGCCGCTCCCCAGGAGCCCGCCGCCCCGCCCGCGGTGAGCGCGGTGCCCGCGGCCCCGCAGCCCGGCTACTACCCGGCCGCGGACTACCAGGCCGACCCGTACGCCTATCAGCAGTCCTACGCCCAGCAGCCGGACCCGTACGCGGCCCAGGGCGGCTACGCCCAGGCCGACCCCTACGCCTGGCCCGCCCAGGCCGCCGCGGAGGGCTACGCTCCGCAGGGCGGGTACGTCCCCGAGCCGCGGCACTCCGGCCCGCAGCAGCCGGAGCGGCAGCCCCGGCTCGACGAGGCCAGCCTGTTCGACACGAGCATGATCGACGTTGAGCAGCTCCGCCGGTACGAGGAAGGCCGCTGACCGGACCGGTCGGCCGCTTTCCGTCCGCCAGGGGGGCTGACCAGTCGCGCGCCCGCTGTCGGCCGGCTGCCGATTGGGTGTACAGCGGCCCGTCCAGTATCCTGGTCCTTCGGTCGCGTGTGCATTCGCGATCAGGGCTGCCCGCGACGCATTCAGCGCGTCGGGCGGCCGTCACCGCAGCGTAGAAAGCAGGAAGCCCTGAACGCCCACCTTGATCACCGTGCCCCTCTCGTGTTCGACACACGTGAGCTGGGTCGGCGTCCCGGTGCGCTGAAGAGGGTCTCCCGCTCGATCCCCGCCCCCGCGGATCTCGGTATCGAGGTCATCGGGGTGGCCGAGGGCGCGACGGTGGAGCTGGACCTCCGCCTGGAGTCGGTCATGGAAGGTGTGCTCGTCACAGGCACCGCCCGTGCACCGCTGACAGGGGAGTGCGTAAGGTGTCTGGAGCCGCTGGAGCGAGAGCTCGAAGCGGACTTCCAGGAACTGTTCTCCTACCCCGACGCCGACGACCGGAGCCGCCCCGCGGCGGACACCGGCGACGACGCCGAGGACAATGAGGAGGACATGTTCTTCCTCGAGGCCGACCTGTTCGACCTCGAACCCGTGCTGCGGGACGCGGTGGTGCTCACACTGCCGCTGCAGCCGGTGTGCCAGGAAGACTGCCCCGGCCTGTGCTCCGAGTGCGGAGCGCGGCTGGCGGACGACCCGGACCACCACCACGAGTCCGCCGACATCCGTTGGGCGGCACTGCAGGGCCTCGCCGGGTCCGACCAGGACGGCGAGCTGGACAACGCACCCCGCTCCGGCGGGGATGACTCACAGGAGAAGTAGCCGTGGCTGTTCCGAAGCGGAAGATGTCGCGCAGCAACACGCGCCACCGCCGGTCGCAGTGGAAGGCTGCGGTCCCCACCCTGGTGGCATGCGCTAGCTGCCACGAGCCGAAGCTGCAGCACATCGCGTGCCCCAGCTGCGGCACCTACAACAAGCGCCAGGTCCTCGAGGTCTGATCGGCGGGTGACAGGCTCAATGTCAGACGCCATTACGCCGAAGAAGGCGCCGGCGGACACGGCCTCGTCTCACACGCTTCTGGAAGGGCGGCTCGGGTACAGACTCGAGACCGCCCTTCTGGTGCGTGCGCTGACTCACCGTTCCTTCGCGTACGAGAACGGCGGGCTGCCCACCAACGAGCGGCTGGAGTTCCTCGGGGACTCCGTGCTCGGCCTGGTGGTCACCGACACCCTCTACCGCATCCACCCGGACCTGCCCGAGGGCCAGCTGGCCAAGCTGCGGGCCGCGGTGGTCAACTCCCGTGCGCTGGCGGAGGTGGGCCGCGGCCTCGACCTCGGCTCCTTCATCCGGCTCGGCCGCGGTGAGGAAGGCACGGGCGGGCGCAACAAGGCGTCCATCCTCGCGGACACCCTGGAAGCGGTCATCGGTGCCGTCTATCTCGACCAGGGTCTCGAAGCGGCCGGAGAGCTCGTACACCGGCTCTTCGACCCGCTGATCGAGAAGTCCTCGAACCTCGGTGCCGGCCTGGACTGGAAGACCAGCCTCCAGGAGCTCACCGCCACGGAGGGGCTGGGCGTCCCGGAGTACCTCGTCTCCGAGACCGGGCCCGACCACGAGAAGACCTTCACGGCTGCTGCCCGCGTCGGTGGTGTCGCGTACGGCACCGGCACCGGCCGCAGCAAGAAGGAAGCGGAGCAACAGGCGGCGGAAGCCGCCTGGCGCGCCATCCACGCAGCGGCGGAGGCCCGCGCCTCGGCCGCTGAGGCGGAGGCCCAGGCCGCCGCCGACACCGCCGCGGAAGCGGGCTCCGAGCCCGCCGAAGGCGTGCAGGGCGCGTCACAGCACTGACGCGCGTCGTCCTCGATCGCCGGACGGGCTCCCCAGCCCGTCCGGCGATGTGGTTTACCCCTCCCTTTCACTCCTTTTCACTCCCGTCCCAGGAGTAGCGCGATGCCCGAGTTGCCCGAGGTCGAGGTCGTGCGCCGCGGCCTGGAGCGGTGGATCTGCGGGCGCACGGTCGCCGGTGTCCAGGTGCTGCACCCCCGGGCCGTCCGCCGCCACCTCACCGGCCCCGACGACTTCGCCGCCCGCCTCGCCGGCCGCCGCCTCGGCCCCGCACGCCGCCGCGGCAAGTACCTCTGGCTGCCCCTTGAGACGGACACCCCCGGCGCGGGCCCCGACCAGGCCGTCCTCGCCCACCTCGGCATGAGCGGCCAGCTCCTCGTCCAGCCGCACACCGCCCCCGACGAGAAGCACCTGCGCATCCGCCTCCGCTTCGCCGACACCACCCCCACGGAGCTGCGCTTCGTGGACCAGCGGACCTTCGGCGGCCTGTCGCTCCACGACACCGTGCCCGGCGAGCCCGACGGACTCCCCGACGTCATCGCGCACATCGCCCGCGACCCCCTGGACCCCGCCTTCGACGACGCCGCCTTCCACACCGCGCTGCGCCGCCGCCGGACGACCGTCAAACGGGCCCTGCTCGACCAGTCGCTGATCAGCGGCGTCGGCAACATCTACGCCGACGAGGCGCTGTGGCGCACCCGGCTGCATTACGAACGCCCTACCGCGACCCTGACCGCCCCGCGCACCGCCGAACTGCTCACCCACATCCGCGAGGTCATGAACGAGGCCCTCGCCGTGGGCGGCACCAGCTTCGACGCCCTCTACGTCAATGTGAACGGCGAATCGGGCTACTTCGACCGGTCCCTGGACGCCTACGGGCGCGAGGACGAACCCTGCCGGCGGTGCGGCACGGCCATCCGCCGCCGGCCGTGGATGAACCGCTCCAGCTACTTCTGCCCCCGCTGCCAGAGGGCGCCGCGCGCCCTTTGAACCGGCGGGACTTCGGCTGCGGGCCGACGTTGCCGCCTGCGGCGGCGGGCGCCCTGCGGGCCCGACCGGGGGCACCGCCCAGCGGTAGCTGGCGGAGATTGAGGACACCGCCGCGCAGCGGTGGTGCACCCTCCCCTAGCCGCCTGAAGGGGCCCGCGTCACCGCCCGCCGCCCCCCCGGGATCAATAGCCGAAGTCCTGCGTCCACCACGGGCCGCCCCGGCCGGAGCTCAGCCCGAGACCGAGCGTGCGGTACTCGCGGTTGAGGATGTTCGCCCGGTGCCCGGCGCTGCGCATCCAGGCGTCCATCACGGCGCGGGCGTCCGGATGGCCGCGGGCGATGTTCTCCCCGCCGAGATTGCCGATGCCGCGTTTGGCGGCGCGGTCCCAGGGGGTCCGGCCCTCCGGGTCGGTGTGCGCGAAGAAGCCGCGCCGGGCCATGTCCTCGCTGAACCTCTGGGCCAGGGTCGACAGCCGGGTGCTGGCCTTCAGGGGGCGCAGACCGGCCTTGGCCCGCTCCTGATTGACCAGGGTGAGCACCTGACTCAGCGGCGACGCCGTGAAGTCGGCCGGCCGGGGCTGCGCCGCCCGGACGGTGTCGGTGCCGGCCGCCACGACGGAGCCGACCGGGTCGGAGGAGGGGGCCGTGACGGGCGGGGCCTCCGGCTCCGGAGCGGTGCCCGACACACCGCCGTGGTCGGAGCGCGGCTGTTCGGCGGGTGCGTCGGGCGGGGCCTGTGGGACCGGTGAGGCGGGAGCGCCTTGTGGGGCGTAGTCGTTGCCCGTGCGGCCGGCCTCGCGGCGCACCGGCGGCCGGGCCCGCTCGGGCGCCGGTGCCGCGGCGGCCGGGGAGTCGGCGGAGGGCACCTCGAAGGACGGCTCCTCGGCCCGCACCTGCCCGCCGGGGCCGCCCGGGCCGCTGCCACCGCCGAGCTGGAGGGTGTCCCCGCCGGAGAACAGCCCGGAGGCCACCGCCACCACGCCCATGGCCATCGCGGCGGACGCCCCCAGCAATCCCGTGCGCACCGGGGCCTTCGCCCTGCCGCGCCCGGCCCTGCCCGCGCCGCCGTGCCGGTCCTGCGGGTCGTCGGGCTCGTAGGGCGGGCCCGGGTCGGTGCGCTCGCGCGTCGGCGGAGCCGCGGCCGCGGGGACCGCTGGGGGGTGACCGGGGGTCTGGGGGGCAGAGCGTCGATGGCGACCCATCCGCTGCCTTCCTTACGTGCTCGGCGTCATCGTGCGTCACTCGTACGGGCTAGACCTGTTGAGCGGCGACTGTAGGGCAATAGGTGTGGGGTCGGGGTGCTCCTTGTGCAATTGCCCGGTTAGCGTGCAGACATGAACGAGAATGTCCGTCTGACGGCCTGGGTCCGTGGTCATGTGCAGGGTGTTGGCTTCCGATGGTTCACCCGGGAGAACGCGCTGGGGATCGGAGGGCTCGCCGGCTTCGCCTCGAACCTGGCCGACGGCCGTGTCCAGGTCGTCGCCGAGGGCCCGCGCGAGGGATGCGAGCACCTGCTCGCATGGCTGCGCGACGGCGACACGCCCGGGCGCGTGGACGGGGTCACCGAGATCTGGGGAGCACCGCGCGGCGGTTACGACGGCTTCGAGATCAGATGACCGGCTGCTTGCCGCGCTTCGTTCAGAAAAACGAATCCTCCGTGCTCAAAGGCGACGGCCCGGTCGCGGAAGAAGGGAGTGCGGTGCGCCGCGAGAGCCTTATTGATATGCCATTGGCATATGCGAAGGGCAGAAATTCCCTGATGGTTGCCAAGACGGCCGCATCGTGGAAGGCTGCCATTCAACGGATGATCTCCACGCCCTCCGGGCCCCGGCAGAGAGTGCGCCGCGCATAAGCCGCCGCGCACCCCTGGGACGCCTGCGGATACGGGGTGTGATCGTGTTGACCGTCAAACTTTTTGGTGAGACTCTGGAAGCCCCGCGCACCTTAGCTGTTTGGCATTGAACACGGCAGTAGTGATGGCAGACACCGCGGGTGCGAATCCCTCACGACCCACACCGCTTCGGTCGGTCACTCAGTGTGGAGGACCATCCATCATGGCAAAGGCGCTTCTCGGTTACGTCGGCGGCTCCGACCCCCGAGTTCTCTCCGAGATGCGACGGCTTCAGCAGCGTGTCCAGGATCTTGAATCCGAGCTCATTCGGATGCAGGCCGAGAACGACGCGCTGGCCGCCGCCGCTCACCACGGCGACTCGCTGCTCGACATCGACGTACCGCAGGCGGAGCCCGCGCTCGCCTGACCCTCGCCCTGCCCGGGGGTTCGGTCGGGCTGCACTGTCAGCCGCTTGAGAGTTGTGCAAGGGACGCTTCGGCGTCCCTTCGTCGCATCCGCGGCGCCTGATCCGATCTTCGTATCACCGTGCCCGTTCCGGCCGGATCGCGTCGCGCCCCCTTCACGTCTGATGTGCCCTGCCCTTTCCCTGGTGAAACCCTGGAAGGGCGGCACGCCACAGCCCCGCACCGGACACCGGCGGGGGCGGTACGGCCGGTAAAGTCCTCCCGCGTGCACCTCAAGAGCCTGACCCTGCGCGGGTTCAAATCCTTCGCTTCTGCGACGACCTTGCGCTTCGAGCCCGGCATCACCTGTGTGGTGGGCCCCAACGGCTCAGGGAAGTCCAACGTCGTCGACGCCCTGTCCTGGGTGATGGGCGAACAGGGCGCCAAGTCTTTGCGCGGCGGAAAGATGGAGGACGTCATCTTCGCCGGGACGACCGGCCGACCGCCCCTGGGCCGCGCCGAGGTCACCCTCACCATCGACAACTCCGACGGTGCCCTGCCCATCGACTACGCCGAGGTCACCATCGCGCGGACGATGTTCCGCAACGGCGGCAGCGAATACCAGCTCAACGGCGACACCTGCCGGCTCCTGGACATCCAGGAACTGCTCTCCGACTCCGGCATCGGCCGCGAAATGCACGTCATCGTCGGCCAGGGCCAGCTGGACTCCGTCCTGCACGCCGACCCGACCGGCCGCCGCGCCTTCATCGAGGAGGCGGCGGGCGTCCTCAAGCACCGCAAGCGCAAGGAGAAGGCGCTGCGGAAGCTCGACGCGATGCGGGCGAACCTCGCCCGCGTCCAGGACCTCACCGACGAACTGCGGCGTCAGCTCAAGCCGCTCGGCCGGCAGGCCGCGGCCGCCCGCCGGGCCGCGGTCATCCAGGCGGACCTGCGCGACGCCCGGCTGCGGCTGCTCGCCGACGACCTGGTGACCCTCCGGGAGGCCCTGCGCGCCGAGCTGGCGGACGAGGCCGCGCTCAAGGCCCGCCGGGAAGCCGCCGACGCCGAACTGCGGGCGGCGCTCGGCCGCGAGGCCGCCCTGGAGGAACAGGTGCGGACCCTCACCCCGCGCCTGGCCCAGGCCCAGCAGACCTGGTACGAACTGTCCCGGCTCGCCGAGCGGGTGCGCGGCACCGTCGGCCTGGCGGACGCCCGCGTCACGAGCGCCACCGCGCCCCCCGAGGACGAACGGCGCGGCCGCGACCCGGAGGACCTGGAGCGCGAGGCCGCCCGCGTCCGCGAACAGGAGGCCGAACTCACGGCCGCCCTGGAGGCGGCGAGCCGCGCCCTGGAGGACACCTCGGCGCACCGCGCCGCACTGGAGCACCGCCTGGCGGACGAGGAACGGCGGCTGCGGGACGCCGCCCGGGCCTTCGCCGACCACCGCGAGCAACTCGCCCGGCTGCACGGCCGCGCCACCGCCGCCCGCGACCGGGCGTCCTCCGCGCAGGCCGAGATCGACAGGCTGACCGCCGCCCGCGACGAGGCCCGCCGGCGGGCCGCCACCGCCCAGGAGGAGTACGCACGGCACCAGGCCGAGGTCGACGGAATCAACGCGGACGACGCGGAGCTGGTGGAACGTCACGAAGCCGCCAGACACGAGCTGGCCGCGGCGGAGACCGCCCTGACCGAGGCCCGCGAGGCCGCGACCGGCACCGAACGGCGGCGGGCCGCGACCGCCGCCCGCCGTGACGCCCTGGCACTGGGGCTGCGGCGCAAGGACGGCACGGGCGCCCTCCTCGCCGCGCAGGATCGTTTGTCCGGCCTCCTGGGCCCGGCCGCCGGACTCCTGACGGTCACCGGCGGCTACGAACTCCCCGTCGCCGCCGCCCTGGGCGCCGCGGCCGACGCCCTCGCCGTCACCGACACCGCCACCGCGGCCGACGCCCTGCGGCTGCTCCGCAAACAGGACGCGGGACGCGCGGCCCTCCTGGTCACCGGGCCGCCCGTGCCCGAAGCGCCCGAAGACGTGCAGCCCGAAGACGGCGCGCACCGGCCGGCCGCGGCTTTCGTCCACGGACCCGACGGTCCGAGGGCGGCCGTGCGCGAGCTGCTGCGCGGCGTCGTGGTCGTCGGCACGCTGGAGGACGCCGAGGAACTGGTCGCCGCCCGGCCCGAGCTCAGGGCCGTCACCATGGAGGGCGATCTGCTCGGGGCCCACTTCGCCCAGGGCGGATCGGGCGGCGCCCCGAGCCTCCTGGAGGTGCGGTCCGCCGTCGACGAGGCCACGGCCGAACTGACCGAGCTGGACGCCCGCTGCGAGGAACTCGCCACCGCGCAGCGCGCCGCCACCGCGCTGCGCGCCGCGTGCGCCGCCCGGGTCGAGGAGCTGGCCGCCCGGCGCAGCGCCGCGGACCGGGAGAAGTCCCAGGTCGCCCAGGCGCTCGGACGGCTCGCCGGGCAGGCCAGGGCGGCGGCGGACGAGGCGGGGCGCACGGCGGCCGCGGTCGCGCGGGCCGAGGAGGCGCTCGTCCGGGCCACCGAGGAGGCCGAGGAGCTGGCCGAGCGGCTGGCGGTGACCGAGGAGAGCGGCCCCGGCGAGGGCACGGACGAACCCGACACCTCCGTACGGGACCGGCTGGCGGCCGACGGGGCCAACGCCCGGCAGACCGAGATGGAGGCACGGTTGCAGGTCCGCACGCACGAGGAGCGCGTCAAGGCGCTCGCGGGCCGGGCCGACGGGCTCGACCGGGCGGCGCGCGCCGAGCGCGAGGCGCGGGCCCGCGCGGAGCGGCGCCGGGCCCGGCTGCGCCACGAGGCGAAGGTCGCCTCGGCCGTCGCCGCCGGGGCCCGGCAGCTCCTCGCGCACATCGAGGTGTCGCTCGTGCGCGCCGACGAGGAGCGGCGCGCCGCCGAGTCCGCCAAGAGCGAGCGGGAGCGGGCACTGATCGCCGAGCGGAATCGGAGCCGGGACCTCAAGGGCGAGCTGGACAAGCTCACGGACTCGGTGCACCGGGGCGAGGTGCTGGGCGCGGAGCAGCGCCTGCGCATCGAGCAGCTGGAGGCGCGGGCGCTGGAGGAGCTCGGCGTGGAGCCGGCGGCGCTGGCGGCCGAGTACGGCCCCGACCAGCTCGTTCCGGCATCGCCGCCGGAGGAGGGCGAGGAGCTTCCCGAGGACCCGGAGCACCCGAGGAACCGGCCGGTGCCGTACGTCCGGGCCGAGCAGGAGAAGCGGCTGCGGAGCGCCGAGCGGGCCTACCAGCAGCTGGGCAAGGTCAATCCGCTGGCGCTGGAGGAGTTCGCGGCGCTGGAGGAGCGGCACCAGTTCCTCTCCGAGCAGCTGGAGGACCTGAAGAAGACCCGCAGCGACCTGCTTCACGTCGTGAAGGACGTGGACAAGCGGGTCGAGGAGGTCTTCACGGAGGCGTACCACGACACGGCCCGCGAGTTCGAGGGTGTCTTCGCCCGGCTCTTCCCCGGCGGTGAGGGCCGCCTCGTCCTCACCGACCCGGACGACATGCTGGCCACCGGGGTGGACGTGGAGGCCCGACCGCCGGGGAAGAAGGTCAAGCGGCTGTCCCTGCTCTCGGGCGGCGAGCGGTCGCTGACGGCCGTCGCGCTGCTGGTGGCGATCTTCAAGGCGCGGCCGAGCCCGTTCTACGTGATGGACGAGGTCGAGGCGGCGCTGGACGACACCAACCTCCGGCGCCTGATCAAGATCATGGAGGAACTCCAGGAGAGCTCACAGCTGATCGTGATCACGCACCAGAAGCGGACGATGGAGGTGGCCGACGCGCTCTACGGGGTGTCGATGCAAGGTGACGGAGTGTCGAAGGTCATCAGCCAGCGGCTGCGTTGATCTTCTTGTTGATCTCCATTCTTCAAGTGTTGAACACAACACCCCGGAAGCCGACAGGAAACTTCTTGGTTACGACCTATTGACTTAGAAACATGAAGGCATAAGGTCTGCAACGTTGCTAATACCTTCAAGTGGTGGGCCCCAAAGACTTATGCCCCACTTGAAGGGCCAAGCCCCCCACGCCCGGCAACGCCGCCGGGCCTCAGGAGTTCACGTTGACCAGCACTGCGATGGCGCAGGGGTCCGAGGGCCGCAAGGCCGCGCCGGACCACCTCGGCCATGTCATCTTCATCACCGCGGCAGCGGCCATGGGTGGCTTCCTCTTCGGCTACGACAGCTCCGTGATCAACGGTGCTGTCGAGGGCATCCGCGGGAAGTACGACATCGGCTCGGCCGCCCTGGCCCAGGTCATCGCCATCGCCCTGATCGGCTGTGCGATCGGTGCCGCCACCGCGGGCCGCCTCGCGGACCGCATCGGCCGCATCCGCGTCATGCAGATCTCCGCGACGCTCTTCACGATCAGCGCGGTCGGCTCGGCCCTGCCGTTCGCCCTGTGGGACCTCGCCTTCTGGCGCGTCCTCGGCGGCATCGCCATCGGCATGGCCTCGGTCATCGGCCCGGCCTACATCGCCGAGGTCTCCCCGCCGGCGTACCGCGGCCGGCTCGGCGCCTTCCAGCAGGCCGCGATCGTCATCGGCATCGCCGTCTCCCAGCTCGTCAACTGGGGCATCCTCAACCTCGCCGACGGCGACCAGCGCGGCCACATCCTGGGCATCGAGGCGTGGCAGCTCATGCTCGGCGTCATGGTCGTCCCGGCCGTCCTCTACGGCCTGCTCTCCTTCGTGATCCCCGAGTCGCCGCGCTTCCTGATCTCCGTGGGCAAGGTCGACAAGGCCAAGGCCGTCCTCGCGGACGTCGAGGGCAAGGCCGTCGACCTCGACAAGCGCGTCGCCGAGATCGAGCTGGCCATGCACAGCGAGCAGAAGTCCACCTTCAAGGACCTCCTCGGCTCCAAGGCGGGCTTCCTGCCCATCGTCTGGGTCGGCATCGGCCTGTCGGTCTTCCAGCAGCTCGTCGGCATCAACGTGGCGTTCTACTACTCCGCGACGCTGTGGCAGTCCGTCGGCATCGACCCGAGCGACTCGTTCCTCTACTCCTTCACCACGTCGATCATCAACATCGTCGGCACCGTGATCGCGATGATCTTCGTCGACCGCATCGGCCGCCGGCCGCTCGCGCTCATCGGCTCGGCCGGTATGGCCATCTCCCTCGCCCTGGAGGCATGGGCCTTCTCCGCCCAGGCCGCCGACGGCTCCCTGCCGACCACCCAGGGCACGGTGGCCCTCATCGCGGCCCACGCGTTCGTGCTCTTCTTCGCCCTCTCGTGGGGTGTCGTGGTCTGGGTCTTCCTCGGCGAGATGTTCCCCAACCGCATCCGCGCCGCGGCGCTCGGCGTGGCCGCCTCCGCGCAGTGGATCGCCAACTGGGCCATCACCGCGAGCTTCCCGAGCCTGTCGGACTGGAACCTCTCGGGCACCTACGTCATCTACACGGTCTTCGCCGTGCTCTCGATCCCCTTCGTGCTGAAGTTCGTGAAGGAGACCAAGGGCAAGGCGTTGGAGGAGATGGGCTAACCCCCCCGCTGCCCTTCTCCTCGAAGGACGTCGCCCCGGCTCACTCAGGAAGCCGGGGCCGACGGGCGAGGGCCCGGCCGTGTGGTGCGACCCCGCGGAGCTGGACGAGGCCGATGAGCGGGCGTTCGCG
>NZ_JBEYZW010000015.1:0-109618 GCF_040646215.1 Streptomyces sp. NPDC046215
GCTCACGGGAGGAGAAGGGCTTGGTCACGTAGTCGTCGGCTCCTATTTCCAGGCCGACGACCTTGTCGATCTCGCTGTCCTTGGCGGTGACCATGCCGCCCGGCAGGGCCCTAGCTCGCGGCCTTGAGGAGCGCGTCCTTGGTGACCGCGCCGACGTAGACCTTGCCGTCGTCGGTGACCAGGGCGTTGACGAGGCGGGTGCTGAAGACATGGCCCGAGCCGAAGGAGCCGGAGACCTTGCTGCCGAACTTCTCCATCAGGCCCCCGGCGGCGTCGGCGCTCTTGCCCGCGCCGGCGCCCTTGCCGCTCTCGGCGCCCTGCGGGACGCGGAACTCGGCGATCGAGGTCCAGCTCTTGCCGACCACATTGAGGCCGGACAGCTCGCCCATTCCGGGCATCTCGCCCTGGTGGGAGCCCTTGAGGCCCTTGACGTCCTTGCCCGCGGCCCCCTCGGCCGGCTCGCCCTCGGTGACCTTGGCGCCCTTCGGCGGGGTGAAGTCGAAGGTGCTCGCGCTCGGCCGGGAGAAGTCGACCTTGGTGAAGGCCGCCTCGACGACGGCCTTGCCGCCGCCCTTCGGGGCGAGCGTGAACTTCAGCGGGGTGCCGGTCTTCGCGTCGACGGCGATGCGGACCGCGCCGACCGTGGACTCCCCGGCCTTCGGCTTGACGACGAGCTGGTAGGCGTCGCGGCCGGCGACCTTGGCCGTGCCGTCGACCGTCACGGACGTCGAGTCGTCGACGGCGGCGAGGGCCTTCTTGGCGAGCTCCTGCGGCGCGGCACCGCTCAGGTCGCCCGGCGCCCGGTCCGCGGAACCGCTCGTGTCGCGCGGCGCCTTGGAGTGGTGGACGGTGTTGCTCGCGCTGTCGTACGCCCAGACCTGGTCGCCGTTGTGGATCAGGCTGTACTCCGCGGCGCGCTCGACGATCGACAGGCGCTGCTTGTCGGGGCCGTCGACGGCCACCCGCAGGGTGTGCGTGCCCGAGGCGAGTTCCGTGAGCTTGGCCTGCGGGGAGGCGTCCCCGCCCTTGCCCTCGGCGGAACCCGACCCGCCGAGCGAGACGCCCGACGGCAGCGACGGCAGACCCAGATCCGTGGTCACCCGCACCGACCCGGACAGCTGCTGTACGTCCGACTTCGCGACCTTGGCTATCAGGTCCTCGGCGCTGATCTTCGGCAGATCGGGGTCGGCGCTGTTCGCGAGGGCCGAGGTGATGCCGATCGTCGCCGCCGCGATACCCGCGACCGCGACGGGCACGGCGTAGCGGGCGGCCTTGCGGCGGCCCGGGCCCCGCTGTGCGGAGCCGTCGGTGTCCTGGATCGGTTCGTTCGGTGCCATGTCTGCTCTACCTCCGTCATCGGCGGCGGTCATAACGCGTCGTGCACTCGCCCACCCCCCAGGCTCATTGTGGCCCGGCCGCTCGGCGGTGGAACGGGGAACCGAAGGTTTTTTCCCCGGTTCATGACGTTCTCGATTCCATCAAACCGAGCCGCCCCGGTCATCAGCCGACGGGATCACGTCCGCGTACCTCTCGGGTATGACGCCCCTTAAGGGACCGCCCCCCGCGCGGGGGAGCACCGGGGAGAAGCCCCGGCGCGGCACAGCGGGAGGGCCTCAGCCCGCCCGGTGCACGACCGCGTCGCAGAGGTCCTCCAGGGCGGACTTCGCGTAGCACTCCGGCAGCGGTGCCAGGATGGCCCGCGCCTCCTGGGCGTAGCGGACGGTGTCGCGCCGGGCCTGCTCCAGGGCGGGGTGGGCGCGCAGCTGCCGCAGCACCTCGCCGTGCAGGGCGTCGTCGGCGAGGTCGCCGTCGAGGAGCTCGCACAGCCGCAGGTCGGCCGGGGAGCCGGTGGCCGCGGCCCGGGCACGCAGGTGCAGCACCGGCAGCGTGGGGATGCCCTCGCGCAGGTCGGTACCGGGGGTCTTGCCGGACTCGTGGGAGTCGCTGGCGATGTCGAGGACGTCGTCGGCGAGCTGGAAGGCGGTGCCGAGCCGCTCGCCGTAGTGGGTGAGGATGTCCACCGTGCGCTCGTCGGCGCCGGACATCATCGCGCCGTACCGCCCGGCCACGGCGATCAGCGAACCGGTCTTGCCGGCGATGACGTCGAGGTAGTGCTCGATGGGGTCGCGGCCGTCGCGCGGGCCGGCCGTCTCCAGGATCTGGCCGGTGACCAGGCGCTCGAACGCCTCGGCCTGAATGCGGACGGCCTCCGGGCCCAGGTCGGCCAGGATGTGCGAGGCGCGGGAGAAGAGGAAGTCGCCGGTGAGCACGGCCACGGAGTTGCCCCAGCGGGCGTTGGCGCTGTCCACGCCGCGGCGCACCTCGGCCTCGTCCATGACGTCGTCGTGGTAGAGCGTGGCCAGGTGGGTGAGCTCGACGACGACGGCCGAGGGCACGACACCGGGCGCGAAGGGGTCGCCGAACTGCGCGGCGAGCATCACCAGCAGCGGGCGGAACCGCTTGCCGCCGGCCCGGACGAGGTGCTGGGCGGCTTCGGTGATGAAGGGCACATCACTCTTGGTGGCGTCGAGGAGTCCTTCCTCGACGGCGGCCAACCCGGCCTGGACATCGGCTTCAAGAGCCTGGTCCCGCACGCTCAGCCCGAAAGGCCCGACGACGGTCACGAGGGGTACTCCTGTCTGCCTGCGAACACGGGGTTTGTCGATGTGTCGCTGTCTCCACCGAAAGTCAGCGTATCCGGTCGGCTGTCGATCACCGTGGGCGCCTGCCTCTTCGATCGCTCTCCGCCGACGCTCCCCGCGGGGCCCCGCCGCCCCTCGGCCGGGCCGGGAGTGCCTGCTCAGGCCCGGTCGCGCACCCGGCCCGAGGAGTATCGCGCCGCCCGTCACGGCCGGTCACCCCCGCCCTACGGCTCTTCGGCCGAATAAAAACCGGCGGTCCGTCCGGTACCGCCGGTTTCGCACGGCCGTCGCGGGCGCGCGGGGCGGGCCACCGGCGCCGCCCCGCCCCGCGCGCCCGCCGGGCCGCTAGGACAGTGCCACCACCGCCCGCGCCAGGCGCGGCGAGGCGTAGTCCGTGCCGCAGACGAACCGCATGACCGGTCCGAAGCTGGCCGCCGCCGGCAGGCCGGTGAAGAACAGCCCGGGCACCGACGAGCGGTACCCGGCGCCCAGCCGGGGCCCGCCCGCGCCGACCGCGAGCCGGGTGCGCAGGCCGTGGCCCAGGAAGTCCATGGCCGACAGGTCCACCTTGTAGCCCGTCGCGGCGAGGACGTGGTCGGCGGCGAGCTCGCCCTCGACGACGCCGTCGGCCCCGGCCAGCGTCAAGACCGGACGCCCCTCTTCCAGGTGTGTCCGGACGATCCGCTTCCCCTCCGAGACCCGGACCGCGCCGATGAAGCGCTCCCGCAGCCACCACGCGCCGAGCGGCCCCAGCACCCGCTGGACGAGGAGTTGCCGGGCCGGCGCCGGAAGATGGCGGAAAGCGTCCGCGTAGTTCGAGAACGCGTACAGCGACCAGGCCCGCCCGAAGGGGCTGTCGGGCCGCAGCGCCGGCTGCCCGTCCGGCGCCGCCCCGAAGCGCACCGCGCCTCGCCGCCGGGCGACCACCCGGACCGACGCCCCGGCCTCGGCCAGCAGGACCGCGCTCTCCAGCGCCGACTGCCCCGCGCCGACGACGACGACCTCGCGCCCGGCGAAGCGGGTCAGGTCCCGGTGCTGCGAGCTGTGCGAGACGGGGCCGGCGGCCGAGGGGCCGTCCGGCGCGGCGGCGGCCAGCTCCGGCGGCAGGTGGGCGAGCCCGCTCAGCCCGGTGGCGACGACCACCGCGCGGGCGGTGAACTGCTCGCCCGAGTCCAGCTTCAGCTCGAAGCCCGTGGAGCGCCGGTCGACCGAGACGACCCGCACCCGCTCCAGCTCGGGGACGAGCCGCTCCTGGAACCACAGCCCGTACCGGGAGAACGTCTCGACGGGAATGGTGTCCCAGTCCGACTCGTAGCGCCGCTCCCCCACGTCGCGGCAGAAGTCGAGGAGGGTGTGGCCCGGCTGCGGGGCGTGGATGCTGGAGGCGACGGGGGTGGACTTCAGGAGCATCCCGGCGGGCATCTGCTCCCGCCAGCTGACCATCGGTGAGCCGAAGACACGGGTGGCCACTCCGTGCGCCCTCAGATGGGCGGCTGTCGACAGACCGTACGGACCGGCCCCGATCACTGCTACGGGCAATGTCACGAGTCCCCTCCCAGGGTTTTACTCGACGACGGCAGCGGCACGCCTGGAGCGCCACAGCTGCCACAGGTGCCGCACGCCCGGCCGCACGAACCGGGCGAGCATGGTGAAGAAGGGCTTCATGTCGTCCCGCGCGGCCCAGGCCAGCTCGGTGCCGGTGGCGCGGGCGGGCGCGTGCGGGGTGGTGTAGCCGCTGCGGCGGTAGGCGGCGAGCGCGGGCAGGTCGATGTTCTCCACGACGAACCGCCGCCCGGCGAGCTGCTCGCCCTCGGGGACCCTGCGCCCGGTGAGGTCCAGGTGCTGGGCCCGGACGACGTCGACACCCGTGGCGCTCTCGAAGAGCCGGAACTGCGCGCCCATGCGGGGGTTGAAGTCCAGGAGCTTGTAGCGGCCGTCGCGCCGGTCGAACCGCCAGTCGAGGTCGATGATCCCGCAGAAGCCGATCTGCTTGATGAACTGCGCGGCCAGGTCGGCCAGCTCCGGGTTGTCCACGACGTACGCGTGGGCCGTCATGCCCGCGTGCGGCGGCCAGGAGCGCACCTTGACCCCGGTGAACATCGCCAGCGGGGTGCTCTCCGCGCCGAAGTAGGCGTGGACGATCCAGTCCTCCGCCTCCTCGCGGGGCAGGTACTCCTGGAGGATCACCCCCGGCACCGGGCCCCAGCCGCGCGCCAGGGTCAGCAGCTCCCGGGGGCCGCCGATGCGGGTGGTGCCGTGCACGGCGGGCCGGCGGCGCCGCTCGAACGCCTCCCGGTTCTTGGCCACCACGGGGAAGACGGCGCGGGCCGCGTACTCCTCGATCTCCTCGTAGGACAGGGGGAAGAGCGCGCCCGGGGACGGCACGCCGTGCTCCACGCACAGCTCGTGCAGCCCCTGCTTGCTCGCGAGCCGGCGGGGCAACCGCCGCTCCACGGGCGGGAAGAGGAAGGTGTCCGAGAGGTCGGCGGCGTGCTCGGCGATCAGCACCGCCGCTTCCTCGTCGGTGGGCAGCAGCACGGTGGGACGGCCGATCCTGCGGCCTATGCGCAGCAGCCCCTCGACGAGCTCTTCGGCCCCTTCCGTGCCGGTGGTGGGCCAGACGAAGCCGCCGCGCAGGTACCGGGAGACGGCGGCGGGCGTCCAGCGGTCCTCGGTGATGGCGTACATGGGGACGCCGAGTCTGCCGAGACTGCGGATGGCGCCGACGCCACCGTGGTGCAGGGGGTAGTTGCCGATCTTCACTATCAGACCCGGAACGGACCGGTCCGCCGCGATGAGCGTGCCCCTGCTCGCCACCAGCACCCCCCTCGGCCACTCAGCCGCAGCGGCCCCCCACTGTGTGTGACCCGATTAAGGACGCTACTTCGGAATCGTCTGCTCCAGCAAGGAATTACCGGACATTGGCCGAGCTTTAGCCCGTGATCGGACAGCGGTTCGGGCGGCGCCCGGGCGGGCGTTCGGAGCCGGGCCGAAGGGCGCGGGGACGGCCGCGCGGACCGGTGCGGGCCGGCCGTCGGCAAGCGCTCCCCGACGCCCCTTGTGCGCCGGCCACCAGCACGTAATGTGGGCCGGGACCCCCGATGGAGGGGGGTCGGCAGGCTTCCGAGAGAGCGAGGCAGCGTCCCCATGCCCCAGCAGAGCCCCCGCGAGCTGCCCGAAGGCGACCCCTTCGGCGCGGACACCCTCCCGTACGGCGTCTTCACCACCCCCGACGCCCCCGAGCGCCGCCGGATCGGCGTCCGCTACGGCGCGTACGTCCTCGACGCGGCAGCGGCGGCGGCCGCCCACGGCTCCGCGCACACCGCGCTGCTGACCGCCCCCACGCTCAACCCCCTGCTGGCCGCGGGCCGGCCCGTCTGGCAGGCCGTGCGCGCCGAGGTCCGCACCTGGGTGACGGCCGACGGCGGCGCGGAGCACTTCCACCCGCTGGAAGGCGTGACGCTGCACCTGCCGTTCGAGGTCGCCGACTACGTCGACTTCTACGCCAGCGAGCACCACGCCACCAACGTCGGCCGGATCTTCCGCCCCGACAGCGAGCCCCTGACGCCCAACTGGAAGCACCTGCCCATCGGTTACCACGGCCGGGCCGGCACGGTCGTCGTCTCCGGCACCGACGTGGTCCGCCCGCAGGGCCAGCGCAAGGCCCCCGCCGACGCCCGGCCCTCCTTCGGCCCCTCCCTCCGCCTGGACATCGAGGCCGAGGTCGGCTTCGTCGTGGGCGCCCCCGCGCCCGCGAACACCCCCGTGGCCCTGGCGGACTTCCGCGAGCACGTCTTCGGCGTCTGCCTCGTCAACGACTGGTCGGCGCGCGACGTCCAGGCGTGGGAGTACGTGCCGCTCGGCCCGTTCCTCGGCAAGTCCTTCGCGACGTCCGTCTCCGCGTGGATCACCCCGCTGGACGCCTTCGACGCCGCCCGCACCGCCCCGCCGGAGCGCACCTTCCCGCTGCTGCCGTACCTGGACGACTCCGGGGCCGAGCCCGGCGGCATCGACCTGCGGATCGAGGTGGCGATCAACGGCGAGACGGTCTCCCGGCCGCCGTTCGCCTCCATGTACTGGACGGCCGCCCAGCAGCTCGCCCATATGACGGTCAATGGCGCCTCGCTGCGCACCGGCGACTTCTACGCGTCCGGCACGGTCAGCGGCCCCGACCCCGACCAGCGCGGCTGCCTCCTGGAGCTGACCGAGGGCAAGGGCCCCTACCTGGCCGACGGCGACGTGGTCACGCTCACCGCCTGGGCCCCCGGCCCCGCCGGCGCCCGGATCGGCCTCGGCGAGGTCACCGGCCGGATCGTCCCCGCGCCCGGCACCGCCGCGCCATGACCGGCGGCGGCCCCGGCCTCATGCTCCCCGAGGAGCTGCTGCTGCTCTCCCTCCACCCCGAAACGGGCCGGATGCTGAGCACGCCCCGCGCCGTGGAGTACGGCGTGGCCGGGGCCGTCCTGGCCGAACTCCGACTGGCGGGCCGCGTGGCCGAGCAGTACGGGCGCCCCGTCGTGCTCGACCCCCGCCCGCCCGGGGACCCGCTGCTGGCCATGGCGATGGCGAGCCTGCCCGCGGCCGGGACCCGGGGCCCCAAGTCGCACCGCTGGGTGCGGACCGCGTCGGGGCACCTGGAGGAGCCCTGGGTGGCCCGGCTGGTGGAGCGGGGGGCGCTGCGGGCCCGCTCCCGCCGGATCCTCGGCTTCATCCCCTACGTCACCCACCCCGTGGGGCCGCTCGATCTGACCACCGGCACCCGGCAGCGCTTCGAGGCGGCGCGGGTCGCCGGTTTCCCGGACGCGCGCTCCCGTGCCCTGGCCGCCCTGGTGTCCGCGACCGGCTCGGCCGGGCGGCTGTACCCGGGGTGGGACAAGCGGCACGAGCGCAAGGCCATGCGGCAGCTCGTCCGGACGGACTGGATCGCGCAGGCCGTGCACCGCAACGTCCGGAGCGACCAGAACAGCGGCGGCGGCGGTGGGGACGGCGGGGGCGACGGGGGTGGCGGCGGGGGCGATTGAGGCATTCCGGACCCGCGGATCAGGGCTGCTAATTTGTCGTGTTCATATCCACGATCGAGGAGAGCGCACGTGCGCAAGGCAGTACAGATCACGGGGGCGGCGATCTTCGCCGCTGTGCTGATGACGGGTTGCAGCAGCGAGGGCGACGACAAGCCGAGCGACCCCAAGCAGTCCACGCCGCCGGCCGCCGACCAGCAGAAGCCCGGCGAGAAGCCGGCCGACACCCCGGGCTCGTCCGGCCCGGTGACGCCCGCGACGCTCAACGGCGGCTGGGGCAACAAGGGCCAGCTCGTGGACAAGAGCCTGCTGATCCTCTCCTTCGCCGACAAGACGGCGATGCTCAGCGGCAAGTCCGCCTGCGCCGGCAAGGTCGACTACGACGCCAAGCCGGTGACGCTCACCTTCAACTGCAAGGACGGCAGCACCGACTACGCCAAGGGCACCGTCAAGAGCGTCGACGGCAAGACCCTCGTGGTGTCCTGGGCCTCCGGCAAGGAGGACACCTTCACCAAGACGGTGGGCTCGGACGGCAAGGTCACCGGCATCCCCGGCATCACCGGCTGACGCCCGCGCCGGCATCACCGGCTGACGCCCGCGGAAAACGCCCGTCGCCCCGGACCCCTTCTCCAGGGGTCCGGGGCGACGGGCGTGCCGGGGCGCCGCCTCTCACCTGACGGCGGCGTCACCTGACAAACGTGCCCGCCTGGCCCGCGAGGTCCAGGAAGTACTGCGGGGCCACGCCCAGGACGAGCGTGACCGCCACCCCGACGGCGATGGCCATGGACGTCAGCGCGCTGGGGACGGCGACGGTCGGACCGTCCGCCTTGGGCTCGCTGAAGAACATCAGCACGATCACCCGGATGTAGAAGAACGCCGCGATCGCCGAGGACAGCACACCGACGATCACCAGCCCGCCGGCCCCGCCCTGCGCCGCCGCCTTGAAGACGGCGAACTTGCCCGCGAATCCGCTGGTCAGCGGGATGCCCGCGAAGGCCAGCAGGAAGACCGCGAAGACCGCCGCCACCAGGGGCGAACGCCGCCCGAGCCCCGCCCACTTGGACAGGTGGGTGGCTTCGCCGCCCGCGTCGCGCACCAGCGTCACCACGGCGAAGGCGCCCAGGGTGACGAACGAGTACGCGCCCAGGTAGAACAGCACGGACGACACGCCGTCGGGGCTGGTGGCGATGACACCGGCGAGGATGAACCCGGCGTGCGCGATGGAGGAGTAGGCGAGGAGCCGCTTCACGTCGGTCTGGGTGACGGCCACGACGGCGCCCACCAGCATGGTGACGATCGCGACGCCCCACATCACCGGCCGCCAGTCCCAGCGCAGCCCCGGCAGGACCACGTACAGCAGCCGCAGCAGGGCGCCGAAGGCGGCGACCTTCGTCGCGGCGGCCATGAAGCCGGTGACGGGGGTGGGGGCGCCCTGATAGACGTCGGGCGTCCACATGTGGAACGGCACCGCACCCACCTTGAACAGCAGCCCCATCAGCACCAGCGCCCCGCCGATCAGCAGCAGCGCGTCGTTGCCGGTGGTCGCGGCGAGCGCGGGGTCGACCGTCCTGGTGGTGCCGTCGACGACGTCGGCGATGCCGCCGTAGGTGACCGTGCCCGCGTAGCCGTACAGCAGCGCGACCCCGAAGAGCAGGAACGCCGAGGAGAAGGCGCCCAGCAGGAAGTACTTGACGGCCGACTCCTGCGACAGGAGCCGCTGGCGGCGGGCCAGCGCGCACAGGATGTACAGCGGGAGGGAGAAGACCTCCAGGGCGATGAAGAGCGTCAGCAGGTCGTTCGCCGCGGGGAAGACGAGCATGCCGCCGACGGCGAACAGCAGCAGCGGGAAGACCTCGGTGGTGGCGAACCCGGCCTTGACCGCTTCCTGCTCGGCCTTGCCGCCGGGCACGGCGGCGCCCTGCGCGGCGAAGGAGTCGACGCGGTTGCCGTGGGCCACCGGGTCCAGGCGGCGCTCGGCGAAGGTGAACACGGCCACCAGCGCGACGAGGAGAATGGTCCCCTGGAGGAACAGCGCGGGACCGTCGACGGCGACGGCCCCCATGGCGGCGAGATTCGCCTTGTCCCCGCCGTACCCCCCGGCGGCCAGGGCGATGACGGCGGCGAAGGCCGCGACCAGCCCGACGGCGCTCAGCAGCAGATGGGCGGAGTGCCGCGCACGGCGCGGGAGGAAGGCTTCGACGAGGATGCCGAGGACCGCGGCGCCCAGCACGATCAGCGTCGGTGACAGCTGGGCGTACTCGATGTGCGGGGCCGGGATCTTTCTCGGCGGCTCGGCCGACATCGCCCACAGGCTGTGGACGAATGCTGCGTGGCTCACTTCGCGGCCTCCACATCGTTCGTCTTCAGATCGGGCTGGGGGTCGGTCTTGTCCACCTGCGACATGGTGTGCTCGACGGCCGGGTCGAGGATCTGCGTCACCGGCTTGGGGTAGACGCCGAGGAAGAGCAGCAGCGCGATCAGCGGTGCGACGACCAGCAGTTCGCGCGGCCGGAGGTCGGGCATGCTGCGCACCTCGTCCTTCACCGGGCCGGTCATGGTCCGCTGGTAGAGCACCAGGACGTACAGCGCGGCGAACACGATGCCGACGGTGGCGACGACACCGGCCGCCGGGTAGCGGCTGAAGGTGCCCACCAGGACCAGGAATTCGGAGACGAAGGGCGCCAGACCCGGCAGCGACAGCGTGGCCAGCCCGCCGATGAGGAACGTCCCCGCGAGGACCGGGGCGACCTTCTGGACCCCGCCGTAGTCCGCGATGAGCCGGGAGCCGCGGCGCGAGATCAGGAAGCCGGCGACGAGCATCAGCGCGGCCGTGGAGATCCCGTGGTTGACCATGTAGAGCGCCGCGCCGCCCTGCGCCTGGGTGGTCATCGCGAAGATCCCGAGGACGATGAAGCCGAAGTGCGAGATCGAGGCGTAGGCGACCAGCCGCTTGATGTCCCGCTGCCCGACCGCGAGCAGCGCCCCGTAGAGGATGCTGACGAGCGCCAGGACGACGATCACCGGGGTGGCCCACTTCGACGCCTCCGGGAAGAGCTGGAGGCAGAAGCGGAGCATCGCGAACGTGCCGACCTTGTCGACGACCGCGGTGATCAGCACGGCGACGGGGGCGGTGGCCTCGCCCATGGCGTTGGGCAGCCAGGTGTGCAGCGGCCACAGCGGCGCCTTCACCGCGAAGGCGAAGAAGAAGCCGAGGAACAGGGCCCGTTCGGTGGAGGTCGCGAGGTCCAGCTCGCCGTCGGCGCGGGCCCGGACGATCTCCTGGAGCGAGAACGTGCCCGCCCCGAGCTGATCGGCGGTGACCGCGTACAGCCCGATGACGGCGGCCAGCATGATCAGCCCGCCGGCGAGGTTGTACAGGAGGAACTTCACGGCCGCGTAGGACCGCTGGGCCGCCGTCTCCTCCTCGCCGCGCCCGCCGGCCCGGTCACCGAAGCCGCCGATGAGGAAGTACATCGGGACCAGCATGGCTTCGAAGAAGACGTAGAAGAGGAAGATGTCGGTGGCCTCGAAGGAGATCACCACCATGGCCTCGACCATGAGGATCAGGGCGAAGAAGCCCTGGGTGGGCCGCCAGCGCGACGAGCCGCCCGCGGCGCCGGCCGGGGGGTCGGCGTCATGCCAGCCAGCCAGCATGATGAAGGGGATCAGCAGCGCCGTCAGGGCGATCAGCACCACCCCGATGCCGTCGACGCCCAGCTCGTAGCGGACCCCGAAGTCCTTGATCCAGGCGTGGGACTCGGTGAGCTGGAACGGCCCTTCGGCGTCCGGGTCGAACCGCACCAGCTGGACGGCGGCCAGCACGAGCGTGGCAAGGGAGAAGCCCAGCGCGAGCCATTTCGCCGCCGTGCGCCGGGCGGCCGGGACGGCCGCGGTCAGGACCGCGCCGGCCGCGGGCACCGCGGCCGTCACCGTCAGCAGGGGAAAAGACATATTCAGACCGCCCTCATCAGCAGGGTCGCGGCGATGAGCACGGCCGCACCGCCGAACATCGAGACCGCGTACGAACGCGCGTAGCCGTTCTGCAGCCGGCGCATCCGGCCCGACAGGCCGCCGACGGAGGCGGCTGTGCCGTTGACGACACCGTCGACCAGGGTGTGGTCGACGTAGACGAGACTGCGGGTGAGGTGCTCGCCGCCGCGGACGAGGACGACGTGGTTGAAGTCGTCCTGGAGGAGATCGCGCCGGGCCGCCCGGGTCAGCAGGCTGCCGCGCGGCGCGGTGACGGGCACCGGCCCGCGCCCGTACCGCAGCCAGGCGAGCCCGACCCCGAGGACGAGCACGACCATGGTCGACAGGGTCACCGTCAGCGCGCTGACCGGCGGGTTCCCGTGGGCGTGGCCGGTGACGGGCTCCAGCCACTTCAGGAACGCGTCGTTGACGCTGAACAGCCCGCCGGCGAAGACGGAGCCGAAGGCCAGCACGACCATCGGAATCGTCATCGTCCGCGGCGACTCGTGCGGGTGCGGGGCCTTGCCCTCACCATCAGACTGCCAGCGCTTCTCACCGAAGAACGTCATGATCATCACGCGGGTCATGTAGAAGGCGGTGATGCCCGCGCCCAGCAGCGCCGCTCCGCCGAGGATCCAGCCCTCGGTGCCGCCCTTGGCGAAGGCGGCCTCGATGATCTTGTCCTTGGAGAAGAAGCCGGACAGACCGGGGAAGCCGATGATGGCGAGGTAGCCGAGGCCGAAGGTGACGAAGGTGACCGGCATGTACTTCCGCAGGCCGCCGTAGCGCCGCATGTCGACCTCGTCGTTCATCCCGTGCATCACGGATCCGGCGCCGAGGAAGAGCCCGGCCTTGAAGAAGCCGTGGGTCACCAGGTGCATGATCGCGAAGACATAGCCGACGGGACCCAGCCCGGCGGCGAGGATCATGTAGCCGATCTGGGACATCGTCGAGCCCGCCAGGGCCTTCTTGATGTCGTCCTTCGCGCAACCGACGATCGCACCGAAGAGCAGCGTCACCGCGCCCACGGTCACGACCGCCGTCTGCGCGTCCGGCGCCGCGTCGAAGACCGCGCCGGACCGGGTGATCAGATAGACGCCGGCGGTCACCATCGTCGCCGCGTGGATCAGGGCCGAGACCGGGGTCGGGCCCTCCATCGCGTCACCGAGCCAGGACTGGAGCGGCACCTGGGCGGACTTGCCGCACGCGGCGAGCAGCAGCATCAGGCCGACGGCCGTCAGCTTGCCCTCGCCCGCCTCCGCCGCCCGGTCCAGGACGGGCCCGAAGGCGAACGTCCCGAACGTGGTGAACATCAGCATGATGGCGATCGACAGGCCCACGTCACCGACGCGGTTGACGAGGAACGCCTTCTTCGCGGCCGTGGCCGCGCTCGGCTTGTGCTGCCAGAAGCCGATCAGCAGGTACGAGGCGAGGCCGACGCCCTCCCAGCCCACGTACAGCAGAAGGTAGTTGTCGGCGACGACGAGCAGCAGCATCGCGGCCAGGAAGAGGTTCAGATAGCCGAAGAAGCGCCGCCGCCGCTCGTCGTGCTCCATGTAGCCGACGGAGTAGAGGTGGATGAGGGTGCCCACGCCCGTGATCAGCAGGACGAAGGTCATCGACAGCTGATCGAGCTGGAAGCCGACGTCCGCCCGGAAGCCGCCGACCGGCACCCAGCTGAACACCGTCGCGCCCAGCACCCGGTCCTCGGCGCCGCGGCCCAGCATGTCGGCGAAGAGCGCCACGGCGATCGCGAAGGACACGGCCGCGAACAGGGTGCCGAGCCAGTGCCCGGCGCGGTCCAGCCGCCGCCCGCCGCACAGCAGCAGGGCCGCGCCCAGCAGCGGTGCCGCGACGAGCAATCCGATGAGGTTCTCCACGTCAGCGTCCCCTTACAGCTTCAGCAGGCTCGCGTCGTCGACCGAGGCCGAGTGGCGGGAGCGGAAGATCGTCACGATGATCGCGAGGCCGACCACGACTTCGGCCGCGGCCACGACCATCGTGAAGAACGCGATGATCTGGCCGTCCAGATTGCCGTGCAGCCGGGAGAAGGTGACGAACGCGAGATTGCAGGCGTTCAGCATCAGCTCGACGCACATGAAGACGACGATCGCGTTCCGCCGGATGAGCACGCCGGTGGCCCCGATGGTGAACAACAGGGCCGCCAGATAGAGGTAATTGACCGGGTTCACTTGCCGGCCCCCTTGGAGTCCTCGGTGCGCCCGCGCTCGGCCCAGTCCTGCGAGCGCTGCTCCAGCGCCGCCAGCTCGCCGAGCGCCTCGGCCGACACGTCACGGATCTGGCCCCGGGCCCGCAGCGTGGGGTTGACGGTGAGCTCGGACGGGGTGCCGTCCGGCAGCAGACCGGGGATGTCGACGGCGTTGTGCCGGGCGTAGACACCGGGTGCGGGCAGCGGCGGCACCTGCGCGCCGGAGCGCACGCGCGCCTCGGACAGCTCGCGCTGGCCGGCGGCCGGCGAGGTGCGCTCGCGGTGGGTGAGGACCATCGCCCCCACGGCCGCGGTGATCAGCAGGGCGCCGGTGATCTCGAAGGCGAAGACGTACTTGGTGAAGATGAGGGCCGCGAGACCCTCCACGTTCCCGCCGGCGTTGGCCTGGCCGAGCCCGTTGAAGTCCTTCAGCGAGGCGTTGGCGATGCCGGCGATGAGCAGGATGCCGAAGCCCAGCACGCACAGCCCGGCGAGCCAACGCTGGCCCTTGAGGGTCTCCTTGAGGGAGTCCGCCGCGGTGACGCCGACGAGCATGACGACGAAGAGGAAGAGCATCATGATCGCGCCGGTGTAGACGACGATCTGGACGACGCCGAGGAAATAGGCGCCGTTGGCGAGGTAGAAGACCGCCAGGACGATCATGGTGCCGGCGAGCGACAGGGCGCTGTGCACGGACTTCTTCATCAGGATCGTGGCCAGGGCCCCGATCACGGCGACGGTCCCCAGCAGCCAGAACTGCACGGCCTCGCCGGTGGAGGTGGTGTACGCGGCGGCGATCGGACCGGTCATGCCTGCTCCCCCGTCCGTCCCGCCTCGCGGAAGCCGGCGGACGCGGTGGGCTCGGGCCCCGTCCGCTGCTCCTGCTCGGGCTTCTCGCCCTTGGCGCGGGCGACCTGCCGCTCCGTGCCCGGCGCGGCCTCCGTCACCAGGCCCCGGTAGTAGTCCTTCTCCGTCATCCCCGGGAAGATCGCGTGCGGGCTGTCGACCATGCCCTCCTCCAGGCCCGAGAGCAGCTCTTCCTTGGTGTAGATGAGCGCTTCCCGGCTGGAGTCGGCCAGCTCGTACTCATTGGTCATCGTCAGCGCCCGGGTGGGGCACGCCTCGACGCACAGGCCGCACAGGATGCAGCGCAGGTAGTTGATCTGGTAGACGCGGCCGTAGCGCTCGCCGGGGGAATAGCGCTCCTCCGGGGTGTTGTCCGCGCCCTCCACGTAGATGGCGTCCGCCGGGCAGGCCCACGCGCACAGCTCGCAGCCGATGCACTTCTCCAGCCCGTCCGGGTGACGGTTGAGCTGGTGGCGGCCGTGGAAGCGGGGCGCCGTGTGCTTCTTCTCCTCGGGGTACTGCTCGGTCAGCCGTTTCTTGAACATGGCCTTGAAGGTCACGCCGAAGCCGGCCACGGGATTCTCGAAGTCAGGCACCACCGGCCTCCTTTCCCTTGCGAGGGCCGTCACTGAGAGTATCCGTGCCACCACTGACAATGAGCTCCCGGTCGTGGCGGGACGGCCGGCGCGGCACGGGGGGCAGGGTCTGGCCGGGCAGCGGCGGCACGGGGAATCCGCCCGCCATCGGGTCGAACGCCCCGTCCGGGGCCCGTCCTTCGCTCTCCTCGGCCGCCGCGCCGCGGTCACGGAAGATGTCGGCGACGAACGAAAGCAGCAGCACCGCGACGACACCGCCGCCGACGTACAGCACGATCTGCTGGAAGTCGTAGTTCTCGTTCCGCAGCGCCCGGACGGCCGCGACGAGCATCAGCCACACCATCGAGACCGGGATGAGGACCTTCCACCCCAGCTTCATGAACTGGTCGTAGCGCAGGCGCGGCAGCGTGCCGCGCAGCCAGATGAAGAAGAACAGCAGCAGCTGGAGCTTGACGACGAACCACAGCATCGGCCACCAGCCGTGGTTCGCGCCCTCCCAGAACGCCGAGATCGGGTACGGGGCCCGCCAGCCGCCCAGGAACAGCGTCACCGCGACCGCCGAGACCGTGACCATGTTGACGTACTCGGCCAGCATGAACATCGCGAACTTGATGGAGGAGTACTCGGTGTTGAAGCCGCCCACCAGGTCGCCCTCGGACTCCGGCAGGTCGAACGGCGCCCGGTTGGTCTCCCCGACCATCGCCACGATGTAGATGATGAAGGAGACGGGCAGCAGCAGCGCGTACCACCGGCCCTGCTGCGCGTCCACGATCGCCGACGTCGACATCGACCCGGAGTAAAGGAAGACCGCGGCGAACGACACGCCCATCGCGATCTCGTAGGAGATCATCTGCGCGCAGGAGCGCAACCCGCCGAGCAGCGGGTACGTCGAGCCGGAGGACCAGCCCGCCAGGACGATGCCGTAGATGCCGATCGACGCGGTGGCCAGGATGTACAGCACCGCGATCGGCAGGTCCGTCAGCTGCATCGTGGTGCGCTGGCCGAAGATGGAGATCTCGTTGCCGGCCGGGCCGAAGGGGATCACGGCGATCGCCATGAACGCCGGGATCGCCGCGACGACCGGGGCCAGGAGGTAGACCGCCTTGTCGGCGCGCTTGACGATCACATCCTCTTTCAGCATCAGCTTGATGCCGTCGGCGAGGGACTGGAGCATGCCCCAGGGCCCGTGCCGGTTGGGGCCGATGCGCAGCTGCATCCACGCGACGACCTTGCGTTCCCACACGATGGAGAACAGCACGGTCAGCATCACGAACGCGAAGCAGAACACCGCCTTGACGACCACCAGCCACCACGGGTCCCGGCCGAACAGCGACAGGTCCCCGGCGGCCAGTTGATGGAGGGAGCCCGGCTCCCACCCCGCCACCGCACTCACGATCGCACCTCCGGCGACTCGGTTCCGGCGCCCGCGTCCCCGGCGGCGCCGATCGTCACGAGCTCTCCCGGCCGGGCGCCCGTGTCGGTGGCGACGCCCCCGCCCGTGGAGTTCAGGGGGAGCCACACCACCCGGTCCGGCATGGGGGTGATCAGCAGGGGCAGCCGGACCGTGCCGGCGGGCCCGGTCACGGCCAGCGCCTCGCCGTCCCGCACGCCCGTCTCCGCCGCGGTCGCCGCGGAGAGCCGGGCCACGGCGGCGTGCCGGGTGCCGGCCAGCGCCTCGTCACCCTCCTGGAGCCGCCCCTGGTCGAGCAGCAGCCGGTGGCCCGCGAGGACGGCCTCCCCGGCACCGGGCGACGGCTGGGTGCGCACGCCCTCCACCGGGTCGGCGGCGAAGGTGCCGGACCAGGAGCCGAGCCGGTGCAGCTCGGCCCGGACGGCGTCGGTGTCCGGCAGGGCGAGGTCGATCTCCATGGCGTCGGCCAGCATGTGCAGCACCCGGGCGTCCGCGGGGACGTGGTGGCGCGTGAGCTGGTCGGGCCGGATCGCCGCCTCGAAGGGGCGGGCCCGTCCCTCCCAGTTGAGGAACGTGCCCGCTTTCTCCGCGACGGCCGCCACCGGCAGCACCACGTCCGCCCGCCGGGTCACCTCGCCGGGCCGCTGTTCCAGGCTGACGAGGAACCCGATGGAGTCCAGCGCGGCGCGCGCGCGGGCCGGGTCGGGCAGGTCCGCGAGGTCCACCCCGGCCACGAGCAGGGCGCCCAGCTCGCCACTGGCCGCGGCCTCGACGATCTGGCCGGTGTCCCGGCCCGTGGCGCGCGGCAGTTCGGCGACGCCCCAGGCGGCGGCCGTCTCCTCCCGGGCCCGCGGGTCGGTGGCGGGCCGGCCGCCGGGCAGCAGCCCGGGCAGGGCCCCGGCCTCCAGCGCTCCCCGCTCCCCCGCCCGGCGCGGGATCCACACCAGGGCCGCCCCGGTGGCGGTGGCCGCGGCCAGCGCGGCGGTCAGGGCACCGGGCACGCCCGCCAGGCGCTCGCCGACGACGATGACCGCGCCCTCGGCGCGCAGCGCCTCGGCCGCGGCCTGCCCGGCCGGGTCCAGTCCCATGGAGTCCGCGAGGGCCCGCAGCCACTCGGTCTCGGTGCCGGGCGCGGCGGGCAGCAGCGTGCCGCCCGCCTTCGCCAGGCCGCGGGTGGCGTGGGTGGCGAGGGCGAACGTGCGCTGCCCGTGCTTGCGGTGCGCCTTGCGCAGCCGCAGGAACACCCCGGGCGCTTCCTCCTCGGCCTCGATCCCGGCGAGCAGCACCGCGGGCGCCTTCTCCAGCGCCGTGTACGTCACCCCGGTGCCGTCGAGGTCCCGGCCGCGCCCGGCGACACGGGCGGCGAGGAAGTCGGCCTCCTCGCCGCTGTGCACGCGGGCCCGGAAGTCGATGTCGTGGGTGTCGAGCGCCACCCGTGCGAACTTGGCGTAGGCGTAGGCGTCCTCGACGGTCAGCCGCCCGCCGGTGAGGACCCCGGCCCGGCCGCGCGCCGCGGCCAGCCCGCGGGCCGCGGCCTCCAGCGCCTCCGGCCAGCTCGCCGGCTCCAGGGACCCCTCGGCGCTGCGGACGAGCGGGGTGGTGAGCCGGTCCGGGCGCTGGGCGTAGCGGAAGCCGAAGCGGCCCTTGTCGCACACCCATTCCTCGTTGACCTCGGGGTCGTCCGCGGCCAGCCTGCGCAGCACCTTGCCGCGCCGGTGGTCCGTGCGCGTCGCGCAGCCGCCCGCGCAGTGTTCGCACACCGACGGCGAGGAGACGAGGTCGAAGGGCCGGGAGCGGAACCGGTACGCCGCGGAGGTCAGCGCGCCGACCGGGCAGATCTGGATGGTGTTGCCGGAGAAGTAGGACTCGAAGGGGTCGCCCTCACCGGTGCCCACCTGCTGGAGCGCGCCGCGCTCCAGCAGTTCGATCATCGGGTCGCCCGCGATCTGCTGGGAGAAGCGGGTGCAGCGCGCGCACAGCACGCACCGCTCGCGGTCGAGCAGTACCTGTGCGGAGATCGGCACGGGCTTCTCGAAGGTCCGTTTGGCGCCCTCGAAGCGGGAGTCGGCCTGCCCGGCGGACATCGCCTGGTTCTGCAGCGGGCACTCGCCGCCCTTGTCGCAGACCGGGCAGTCGAGCGGGTGGTTGATGAGCAGCAGCTCCATCACCCCGCGCTGGGCCTTCTCGGCGACGGGCGAGGTCAGCTGGGTCCGCACGACCATGCCGTCCGTGCAGGTGATCGTGCAGGACGCCATCGGCTTGCGCTGGCCCTCGACCTCGACGATGCACTGCCGGCAGGCGCCGGCCGGGTCCAGGAGCGGGTGGTCGCAGAAGCGCGGGATCTCGATGCCCAGCAGCTCGGCGGCGCGGATGACGAGCGTCCCCTTGGGGACGGAGATCGCGATGCCGTCGATCGAGACGGAGACGAGGTCCTCCGGCGGAGCCACCTCGCCCCCTCCGGAAGGGGCGGACGTGGTGACGGTCATGCGTTCGCCTCCAGGGGGGAGTGCCGGGGACCGTCGGCCCACAGGGTCGACGCGGCGGGGTCGAAGGGGCAGCCCTTGCCCGTGACGTGCTGCTCGTACTCCGCGCGGAAGTACTTCAGCGAGGAGAAGATCGGGGCGGCGGCGCCGTCGCCCAGGGCGCAGAAGGACTTGCCGTTGATGTTGTCGGCGATGTCGGCGAGCTTGTCGATGTCGGACCGGCGGCCCTTGCCGGCCTCGATGTCGCGGAGCAACTGGACGAGCCAGTAGGTGCCTTCGCGGCAGGGGGTGCACTTGCCGCAGGACTCGTGCGCGTAGAACTCCGTCCAGCGGGTGACGGCCCGCACCACGCAGGTCGTCTCGTCGAAGCACTGCAGGGCCTTGGTGCCGAGCATCGACCCGGCGGCGGCGACGGCCTCGTAGTCGAGCGGCACGTCCAGGTGCTCGTCGGTGAACATGGGGGTGGACGAGCCGCCCGGGGTCCAGAACTTCAGCCGGTGGCCGGGGCGCATGCCGCCGCTCATGTCGAGCAGCTGGCGCAGTGTGATGCCGAGCGGCGCCTCGTACTGGCCGGGGCCCGCGACGTGCCCGCTGAGGGAGTAGAGCGTGAAGCCCGGGGACTTCTCGCTGCCCATCGAGCGGAACCAGTCCTTGCCGCGGTGGAGGATCGCGGGAACCGAGGCGATGGACTCCACGTTGTTCACGACAGTGGGGCAGGCGTACAGGCCCGCGACGGCGGGGAAGGGCGGCCTCAGCCGGGGCTGGCCGCGGCGCCCTTCGAGCGAGTCGAGGAGGGCGGTCTCCTCGCCGCAGATGTAGGCGCCCGCCCCGGCGTGCACGGTGATGTCGAGGTCGAGTCCGCTGCCGAGGATGTTCCGGCCGAGGTAGCCCGCCGCGTACGCCTCGCGCACGGCCTCGTGCAGCCGCCGCAGCACGGGCACGGTCTCACCGCGCAGGTAGATGAAGGCGTGCTGCGAGCGGATCGCGTGACAGGCGATCACCATGCCCTCGATGAGCGCGTGCGGGTTGGCGAAGAGCAGCGGGATGTCCTTGCAGGTGCCCGGCTCCGACTCGTCGGCGTTGACGACGAGGTAGTGCGGTTTGTTGTCGCCCTGCGGGATGAACTGCCACTTCATGCCCGTCGGGAAGCCTGCGCCGCCGCGGCCGCGCAGGCCCGCGTCCTTGACGAAGCCGATGACGTCGTCCGGGCTCATCGCGAGGGCCTTGCGCAGCCCCTCGTACCCGTCGTGCCGCCGGTAGGTCTCCAGCGTCCAGGACCGCTCGTCGTCCCAGAACGCGCTCAGCACGGGTGACAGGAGCTTCTCGGGGCCGGTGCCGCCCCCCACCTCCGGCTGGGAGGTGCCACCGTTCGCGGGTGCCACGGTCATTCCTCCCCCTCCTCGGCTACCGGCCCGGCGGGGAAGTCGGGGTCCGAGGCCGATGTCTTCTGCGGTGCGTCGTGCGAGCTCGGGTGCCGCGCGGGGTCCGGCGCGGAGACCGGCCCGCCGGGGGGCGGCGCGCCGCGCGGCGGTCCGACGCGGGCGGGCCCGCGCTCGCCCTTGGCCAGCCGCAGCCCCGCCAGGGACGCGGGCCCGGCGCCGCCGCTCGCCTCGACCGCCCCCGGCCGCTGGTCGGGGAAGCCGGCGAGGATGCGGGCCGTCTCCCGGTAGGTGCACAGGGGCGCGCCGCGCGTCGGCTCGGCGGTGCGCCCGGCGCGCAGGTCGTCGACGAGGGCCTTAGCGCTCTCGACGGTCTGGTTGTCGAAGAACTCCCAGTTGACCATCACGACGGGCGCGAAGTCGCAGGCGGCGTTGCACTCGATGTGTTCGAGGGTGACCTTGCCGTCCTCGGTCGTCCCGCCGTTGCCGACGGCGAGGTGCGCGCGCAGGGCCTCGAAGATGGCGTCGCCGCCCATCACCGCGCACAGGGTGTTGGTGCACACCCCGACCTGGTAATCGCCGCCGGCCTCGCGCCGGTACATGGTGTAGAAGGTCGACACGGCGGTCACCTCGGCGGTGGTGAGGCCCAGGACCTCGGCGCAGAAGCGGATGCCGGTGCGGGTGACGTACCCCTCCTCGGCCTGTACGAGGTGCAGCAGCGGCAGCAGGGCGCTGCGGCTGTCGGGGTAGCGGGCGATCACCTCCTCGGCGTCCGCGTCGAGCCGGGCGCGGACCTCGGCGGGGTAGTCGGGGGCGGGGAGCTGCGGCATCCCCAGCTGCACCCCTTGACTGCTCGATGCGGCACTCACCGGTCGACGCCTCCCATCACGGGGTCGATGGACGCGACGGCGACGATGACGTCGGCCACCTGGCCGCCCTCGCACATCGCCGCCATGGCCTGGAGATTGGTGAAGGAGGGGTCCCGGAAGTGGACCCGGTAGGGGCGGGTGCCGCCGTCGCTGACGACGTGCACGCCGAGCTCGCCCTTGGGGGATTCCACCGCCACGTACGCCTGCCCGGGCGGTACCCGGAAGCCTTCCGTCACCAGCTTGAAGTGGTGGATCAGGGCCTCCATCGAGGTGCCCATGATCTTCTTGATGTGGTCGAGGGAGTTGCCGAGCCCGTCCGGGCCGAGGGCCAGCTGGGCGGGCCAGGCGATCTTCTTGTCGGCCACCATGACCGGGCCGGGCGCCAACCGGTCCAGGCACTGCTCGACGATCCGCAGCGACTGCCGCATCTCCTCCAGCCGGATGAGGAAGCGCCCGTACGCGTCACAGGTGTCGGTGGTCGGGACCTCGAAGTCGTAGGTCTCGTAACCGCAGTACGGCTGGGCCTTGCGCAGGTCGTGCGGGAGGCCGGCGGAGCGCACGATCGGGCCGGTCGCGCCGAGCGCCAGGCAGCCGGCGAGGTCCAGGTAGCCGACGTCCTGCATGCGGCCCTTGAAGATGGGGTTGCCGGTGGCGAGCTTGTCGTACTCGGGGAGGTTCTTGCGCATCTTCTTGACGAACTCGCGCACGGCGTCCACCGCGCCGGGCGGCAGGTCCTGGGCCAGTCCGCCGGGCCGGATGTACGCGTGGTTCATCCGCAGCCCGGTGATCAGTTCGTAGAGGTCCAGGATCATCTCGCGGTCCCGGAAGCCGTAGATCATGATCGTGGTGGCGCCGAGCTCCATGCCTCCGGTGGCGATGGCCACCAGGTGGGAGGAGAGACGGTTCAGCTCCATCAGCATCACGCGGACGGTGGTGGCCCGGTCGGGGATGTGGTCCTCGATGCCGAGGAGCTTCTCCACGCCCAGGCAGTAGGCCGTCTCGTTGTAGAACGAGGTGAGGTAGTCCATGCGCGTGACGAAGGTGGTGCCCTGCGTCCAGTTGCGGAATTCGAGGTTCTTCTCGATGCCGGTGTGGAGGTAGCCGATGCCGCAGCGGGCCTCGGTGACGGTCTCGCCGTCGATCTCCAGGATGAGCCGGAGCACCCCGTGGGTGGAGGGGTGCTGGGGGCCCATGTTGACGATGATCCGCTCGTCGTCGGCCTGTCCGGCCGCCGCGGCGATCTCGTCCCAGTCACCGCCGGTGACGGTGTAGACCGTCCCTTCGGTGGTGTCGCGCGCGCTCGCGTGGGATGTGCTCATCAGCTGTACGACCTCCGCTGGTCCGGAGCCGGGATCCGGGCGCCCTTGTACTCGACGGGGATGCCGCCGAGGGGGTAGTCCTTGCGCTGCGGGAAGCCCTGCCAGTCGTCCGGCATCATGATCCGCGTGAGCGCCGGGTGGCCGTCGAAGACGAGGCCGAAGAAGTCGTACGTCTCGCGCTCGTGCCAGTCGTTGGTGGGGTAGACGCCGACGATCGAGGGCAGGTGCGGGTCGCTGTCGGGGACGCCGACCTCCAGCCGGATCAGCCGGTTGTGGGTGATCGAGCGCAGGTGGTAGACGGCGTGCAGCTCGCGCCCCTTGTCCTCGGGGAAGTGGACGCCGCTGACGCCCGTGCAGAGCTCGAAGCGCAGCGCGGGGTCGTCGCGCAGGGTCCGGGCGACGCGCGGCAGGTGCTCGCGGGCGATGTGGAAGGTGAGCTCGCCGCGGTCGACGACGGTCTTCTCGACGGCGTTCTCCGGGAGGAGGCCCTGTTCCTCCAGGGCGCCTTCGAGTTCGTCCGCGACCTCGTCGAACCAGCCGCCGTACGGGCGGGAGGTGCTGCCGGGCAGCCGCACGGTGCGGACGAGGCCGCCGTAGCCGGAGGTGTCGCCGCCGTTGCGGGCGCCGAACATGCCGCGCTGGACGCGGATGGCCTCGCCCTGGTCGCCGCGCTGGCCCGGGAGCTGCTGGGCGGCGCTCTCCTGGTCGGGGTTGACGCCGTTTCCTGTCGGGTCGCTCTTGGGTTCGCTCACCGCAGCAGACCCTTCATCTCGATCAGCGGCAGGGCCTTGAGTGCCGCCTGCTCGGCCTCGCGGGCGGCTTCCTCGCGGTTCACGCCGAGCTTCTCGCCCTGGATCTTCTGGTGCAGCTTCAAGATGGCGTCCAACAGCATCTCGGGGCGCGGCGGGCAGCCGGGCAGATAGATGTCGACCGGCACGATGTGGTCGACGCCCTGAACGATCGCGTAGTTGTTGAACATGCCGCCGCTGGAGGCGCAGACGCCCATGGAGATGACCCATTTGGGGTTGGGCATCTGGTCGTAGACCTGCCGCAGGACGGGCGCCATCTTCTGGCTGACCCGGCCGGCCACGATCATCAGATCGGCCTGGCGCGGCGAGCCGCGGAAGACCTCCATGCCGAAGCGGGCGAGGTCGTAGCGGCCGGCGCCGGTGGTCATCATCTCGATGGCGCAGCAGGCGAGGCCGAACGTGGCCGGGAAGACGGACGACTTGCGCACCCACCCCGCGGCCTGTTCGACGGTGGTCAGCACAAAGCCGCTGGGCAGCTTCTCTTCGAGTCCCATGGTGTGGTGTGGCCCCCTAGTCCCATTCCAGGCCGCCGCGGCGCCAGACATAGGCGTAGGCGACGAAGACGGTGAGCACGAAGAGGAGCATCTCCACGAGCCCGAACAGCCCCAGGGCGTCGAAGGAGACGGCCCAGGGGTAGAGGAAGACGATCTCGATGTCGAAGACGATGAAGAGCATCGCCGTCAGGTAGTACTTGATCGGGAAGCGCCCGCCGCCGGCCGGCTGCGGGGTCGGCTCGATGCCGCATTCGTAGGCTTCGAGCTTGGCGCGGTTGTACCTCTTGGGGCCGATGAGCGAGGCCATGACCACGGAGAAGATCGCGAAGGCCGCCCCGAGGGCTCCCAGTACGAGGATGGGCGCGTAGGCGTTCACCGCTCCTCGCTCCTTCCAGTCGACGCTGACTGCTGGCTGACCGGACCCCGGCGGGCTCACCGCCCCGGAGGAGATCGGGCGATCCTCCGCGAAGATCACCTATATGTGAGGCAGTTCACAAGCCCGGGTCGCCTGCATCCTATGCCCGTCGGTCTGTGATCTGCGACACGGGGTACGGGCTCGCGTTTGTGATCTTCACCACCTGACGAAGGATCATCAAGTCGGATGAGCGGCGATCTTCATACGCGAAGCGGTCGAGTGATCACCAGAGGTGACATTTCCGGGCTCCGGCGCCGATGGGGAGCGTGCGGCACTATCAAGCGGTGCATCATGCATGCAAATTGGCGCGCGGAGTCGTCAACTGATAAAGCAAAGCCACCCACTGAGGCGACATCAGTCAGCGGGGGCACCCGGCCGGTCGCGCGCCGACCGTCGGCCGGGCCTCCGTGCGGCACCGCCCCGCCCGTCCCGGAACCCCGTCGGCCGCCCCCTTGATCACCGGCTCGCGATCCGGTTCACGAGCGCCCGGCGGGGGTCGGTGGGGCGTGAGGTGCGCCACGCGACAAGAGGTTCGGAAGGCGTCTTCACTGGGTAGCCTCGACACGCGAGCTGCAAAGGTGATAGAGCGATCATCGATCTTCCCCGCGCCGTCAAACGCCGTGCTGAGGCGCCTGTTGACCCGCGCCGCCCTTCCGGACTCCGTGACTCCACCGTGATCAAATGTCCGAAATATAGGCGCGCACATGCCAATTGTGGCGCAGGTCACTTTTATTGAACTCAACCTGTGCGTACTGATAGTCCGTTGTTCCATGTCCCCGAACGCGCAGATAACCAGCCACCGGAAGCCCCGTCGCACGGCCACCCAGTCGTGGGTCGTCCGCACTGGTGTCGCCGGTGGCGTCCTGAGCACGCTGGCCGTGGCCGGCGCCGGTTCCGCCACCGCCGCCGAGAAGCCCACCGAGTCGACCCTGGAGATGCCGGCGGTCAACGCCACGCTCGCCACCTCCATCGCGCAGAGCGCTGCGGCCACGCAGCAGACCGCCTTCGACTACCAGGTCCGCGCCCAGCAGGACGACGCCGCGGGCAAGGCCAAGACCGACGCCAAGAAGGCGAAGGAAGAGGCCGACCGCAAGGCCGAGGCGGAGAAGAAGGCCGCCGAGGCCCAGGAGAAGCGCGACGCCGAGCAGGCCCGCGCCTCCCGCACCTCCGAGCGCTCGGCGCTCGGCACCAAGTCCGCCTCCGCCGACGACTCCGACGGCTCCGGCTCCTCCGCCGGTTCGTCCGCGAAGAAGTCGTCCGCCACGGGCAGCTCCGCCACCCTGGTGGACTACCTCCGGGCGCAGGTCGGCAAGGCGTACGTGATGGGCTCCACGGGCCCGTCCTCGTTCGACTGCTCGGGTCTGGTCATGTCGGCGTACAACCAGATCGGGATCAGCCTCCCGCGCGTCTCCCAGGACCAGTCGACGGCCGGCACGCAGGTCGGCCTCGGCAACCTCCAGGTCGGGGACATCCTCTACTGGGGCGCCGCGGGCAGCGCGCACCACGTCGGCGTCTACATCGGCGGCGGCAAGTTCATCGGCGCGCAGAACCCCAGCACCGGTGTCGTCGAGCGCGACCTCAGCTACTCCCCGCCCACGGGTGCCGTGCGCGTCATGTGACGCCCGCCCTCCCAGGGTTTCGCCGAAGGGCCGCCGCTCCCCCCGCTCGGGACGGCGGCCCTTCGCCGTGCTCAGCGCAGGCAGGGCCTGCCCATGTCGACGACGCAGCGGTCGTTCTCCCCCGGCCGGGCGTCCACGGCGCCCTGGTTGTTGTGGACGTGGACGTCGTCGTCACCGGTGCCGCCGAGGACTTCGCCGTTCTGGGTGACGGTGCCGAAGACCCTGATCACGTCGTCCTCCTCGGCGCCCTCGACCGTGCCCGAGACCTCGACCTCGTCGTCGAAGGTCAGGTTGTCGTGCCCCCGGGCCCCGCGGACGAGCGTGCGGCTCGCCATGCTGGAGCCGTTGACGAAGTGAACGGTGTCGTTGTGCTGGCCACCGCGGACGGCGCCGAGCACCAGGGCCTCGATGGTGATGGTGTCGTCGCCGAACTGACCGTCGATCGAGCCCATCGGGCCGACGGACGCGCTGTTCCCGGCGAGCGTGATGCGGTCGCCGCCGTCGCCGCCGCGGACGTTGCCGTCGATGCCCCCGGTGAGCGTGATGGTGTCCGCTCCCCCGAGCGCTTCGACGGTGTGCCCCGCGTCGAGGGACGAGCACACGATCGTGTCGTCCGCGTTGGTGCCGATGATGTCCGGGCCCGGCTGGGGGACGCCGTTGAGGGTGCAGTCGGTGGCGGCGGCGCGGGCCGCGGGCGCGGGCGCCTGTGCCGCGAGGGCGGTGGCCGGGAGCAGCAGCGCCAGCGCCACGGCGGCGAGCGGGGCGGCCCTGCGGGCCGTGCCTCTGTGCGGGTGTCTCTTTACGTGCGCCACGAGCCCAACCCCTTCGATGTCGTACAGGAAGCGGTGCCGGAGCCGATCGGAACCGGACCATCCGGATGCTGCCCAGGGACATCTGCCCGTAAAGCGGGGCGGATGCCGCACGAACGGGTGAAGCGTGGCCGCTGCGCCGGCCGCTGCGCGGGGCGGGTTGGGTCGCATCGGATCGGCGTGGGCGCGGCAGGCCCCGGCCCGTGGCGGCGCCGGGGCCTGCCGGTGTCACCGCCCGGGTGCGCCACTCAGGCCGGCACCGGTGTGGGACGTATGCCGCCCTCCCGGGCCTCCGCGGACGTCGCTGCGCGCAGGCGGTAGCGCAGAGTGGCCCGCCGCGAGGGCTTCGCGTGCCGGCCGGACGGGAGCCGCACGACCGATCCCCGTGGGACCACCAGCACCTCGGCCGGTTCGCTGTGACACCAGCACCGGAACCGGGTTCCGGGGGCGTCGAGGGGAGGTGGCGTGACCGACTGCCGAGGGCTCGGTAAGGCCCACCACGTCACCAGTAAGAACAGTCCGAGGACGCCGAGTGTCATCACCAGGACACCGGCGAGGACGTGTGCGGAGCCATCGGTTGCCCCGGCAAGGGGGTCGAGCGTGGCTGGACTCATGTTGTCTCCCAACACGGTTCGTTGACGCCGTACCGCACCGCCGTCCGTGGCTCGACCACCTCCCGGGATGCCCCAACGGGCATGCAGGTGGCTGCACTTCGGGTCTTCCCGGCGTGCGGTTCGGTACGTCGAGGACGGTAGTGGCAAGCTTGCTCCGGAGCAAGGGTGCTCACCATCCTGGTGGCCCGAGGTGGACGCGTGACACGGTTAGCAGGACACTCGCACCGGACCAGGGAAGGAACCCATGCCACCCAGAGACAACCCGACAGCTCGCCAAGCGCGACTGGGCATGGAGTTGCGCAGGCTGCGGGAGCGCGCCGGCAAGACTGCGCGCGAGGCCGCCGGACTACTCTCGACCGACCAAGCCAAGATCAGCAACATTGAGTCCGGTCGGATCGGCGTCAGCGAGGCGCGCATCCGTCGGCTCGCGGTCTTCTACATGTGCACCGACGAAGCTCTCATCGACGCGCTGTGCGCCATGGCGCGAGAGCATCGTGGGCAATTCTGGTGGGACGAGTACCGCGGCATTCTCGCGCCCGGATTCCTTGATGTGGCCGAGATGGAACACCACGCTGTATCGATCAGGTCGGTGCAAAGCGTCACCATCCCCGGTCTGTTCCAGACGGAGGAGTACGCCCGCGCCCTGTTCAGTGCGGTGCATTTGAAGCTTCCGGCGGACGAGATCGAAACGCGTGTCGAATACCGGATGCGACGGCAACAGGTCATGGCTGCTGAGGATTCAGCGCCCGTGGACGCCATCATCCATGAATCCGCCTTGCGGATGCGCTTCGGTGGCCGCAAGACCGCCCGGGCACAGCTTGAGCATGTGATGGATGTCGCGAGCCGCCCCCGCGTAACCGTTCGAGTAATCCCCTTCACGAGCGAGGACTTCATCGAAGTCACGCATCCCGTTCTTTACGCAGGTGCGCCGGTTCCTCAGCTGGACACCGTGCGCATCGACATGCCGTTCGGTGGGCGCTTCCTGAGCTCCGAGACGGAACTCCAGCGCTATCGGGAACTGATCGATATCACCGAGCGGGCCGCGCTCGACGCCGAGGAATCGAAGCAATTCATTCGCCATATCGCCCGAGACCTGTGAGAGAGCACAGAATGAGCGCACGCATCCAGTGGAAAAAGTCTTCCTTCTCCGGAGGCGGAGGAGAGGATTGCATAGAACTCGCCGACCGGGGCGACCGGATCTTGATGCGGGAGAGCGACTACCCGAACGTCGTGGCAGAACCCAGTCGAGGCAACCTTGCCACGTTCCTCCTTCGAGTGAAGGCGGGAGAGTTCGACCGTATCGCAACCTGACGCCCCATCTGCCCTGCTGAGCAGGCCCCCTTCCCGGAGCGGTAGGGGGTTTTGTCATAGAGCAGTAGGCAAGGTTGCCCCGTAGCACCCTTGCCGTCCTGCGCCGGCGAGCGCTACCTTCGCTCTGCGTCGCCGATGCAGGTGGGCCCGCATCGGCGACGTAACTCCCCCTGCCCGCACAGCGGTTACGGCCGGGGGAGCCCGCGCGGCGCCGCCCGTCTTCCCGCTCCAGGAGAACGCGGCGGCGTCGCCCCGCTCACCACTTGAGGAGTGCGCGAGGCCGATGAAGACAGCAACGGCGACGCAGACCAGGCCCTTTCGTCCCACAGTCGCCCTCGCGCACGTCACCGACGACGCGGGCCGAACCCTCCTTCTGAAAGTCCGCGACAGTCACACCTGGGTCCTGCCCGGCGGATCCGTCGTCCCGGGGGAATCCGCAGCCGACGCCGTCGCGTACCACCTGCGGCACGCGCTCCGGCTGCCGTTGCGGCCGGACCGCAGAACCTCGTGGGGCCTGAGCACCAAGATCCCGGACGACCCCCGCAGGGGGTGGCTCGTCCTCTACCCGTGCGGAACGCTGAGCGCCGAGGAGATCAACCGCATCTCCCTCCCCGAGGTGGCCGTGCCGAAGATCCTGGCCTTCACCTTCGCAGAGCCCACGGAACTCCGGCGCCGCCTCCGCAGCGACCACCTGACTCTGCTCGCACAAGCGGGCGCGTGCGCGTAGGGCCCGCGCGGCCCGTCACCCCGGCGTGGTCTTGTGGTCGAGCCGAGGCAAGCGCACCGTATGCAACTCAAGGCAAGTGACCGTCGACCGGAGAGGAAGAACCGATGGCCGTTCCTGTGCAGCTATGGGGCAGCACACGCTTGACCCTCGACGCGAGCGGTCACGCGGTCGAAGAGAACAGAACGACCGCAAGCGTTCAGTGGCAGAAGTCTTCGTTCTCCGAGGCGCAGGGACAGTGCGTGGAAGTTGCCAACCAGGGTGGCCAGATCTTGATGCGCGAGAGTGACCACCCGAACACCGTGGCAAGGCTCGGTCGAGGCGACCTTACCGCGCTCCTCCGTCAAGTGAAAGCGGGAGAGTTCGACCGTCTCGCGGCATAAAGGGCGCACCCCCATGACCGCTGAAACCTTCGCCGTCCTGCGGCGCCGCCTCGTCGAGCAGCTCGTCGGTGAGGGCTGTTGCACGACCCGGAGCTGCGCCACGCCGCCGAGACCGTTCCCCGTGACACGTTCCTCGGGCGCGCGGTCTACCGGCCGAGTGACCCGCCGGGCGTCACGGTGTGGACCCCCGCACGCCGTGACGATGTGTCCGCTGTGGAATGGCTGCGCCTCACCTACCAGAACACGACGTGGGTGACGCAGATCGACGGCGTGCTCGCCGAGGACGCCGCCGGCCCCGTCACCGGCGGCACCGGTGCGGGACGTATGGATCACGCACTGCGTGCGGCGCTCACAAAGGCTGCGCTACGGATGCGCTTCGGTGGTAGGGCGGCCTTGGCTCGCAAGCGACTTGGGCATCTGCTCGCCTTGTCGGAGTGCCCGAACGTCGCTCGCCGCTTATCGAGACCTCCTCTCCGCCATGGAGAGAAGTACGCTGACGTCAAAACGGTCACGAGACACCGTTCGAGAAATCGCGCAAAGTCTACGAAGGGGCCGAAAATGCAGGAAACCGCTTGGCAGAAGTCATCTTTTTGCGGCGGAGGCGGGAACAACTGTGTGGAGATACGCTCCGGGGCTGAATCCGTTCACATCCGGGAGAGCGAACGACCCGCGCTCGTCCTCAGCAGCACCCGCGAACGACTCGCGCTGCTCTTCGAAGGCGTCAAGACGGACAGGCTTGACCGCCTGATCTGATGACGCGGCCCGCCGAGAGGGAAACCCGATGGCCGTTGTTGCGCAGCCAGGGGGCATCCTCGCCTTCGCGTTCGTAGAACCCGCCGAACTGCGGCAGCGCCTCGGGAGCGACCACCTCACCCGGCTCGCACAAACGGGCGCCTGCGCGTGAAGTCCACGGCCGCCCCGCCGGTCCCCGAAAGGCCCGGCGGGCCGGGTGGCTCTCGACGTTACGAGCGCGGCGCCACCTTGCTCAGCCCACGATCATGCCCTGGCCGGGGCCGGAGGCGGGTATGCGCGGTCGCCATGCGGCAGCGCCGAGCGGGACGCCGTCAGCCCGGCGGTCAGGTGAGGACGCCGACACGGGCTGCGAGTCCGCGGAGTTCGGTGGTGGTCCGCCCGGAGACCAGCAACCCGGAGACCAGAGATTTGACCGCGGGTCGGGCGTGGGTTTCCTCGGGGGCATGGTGTTCGGCGGCCAGCAGTGCGCGGATGCATGCCTCGCGGCGGTTCCAGCGCGCGCAGGCGGTGGCGATGTCGGTGTAGTAGCGGGCCCGGCGTTCTGTGCTCGGCAGGCTCCCCGGTGCGACGGACTTCGCGGCGGCGAGCGCGGCGGAGGGGTCGCCTGCGGAGTTCTCGGCGGAGATGCGGTGGAGCTGGACGGTGGTGGGGCTGAAGCCGCCGCCGTGGTCGCGCAGCAGCGTGCCGCCGAGTTCCTTGGCAATGGCGGCGGCCTCGTCGGTCAGTTCCCGCATCCCGGCGGCGTCGCCGGCCCGGGCGGCGGTGTAGGCGGCGGACTGGATCAGCAGGCCGCGCTCGGCTGCGTGGTTCGGACCGCCGCCGTGCAGGCTGGGATGGTCGGCGGCGGTGAGAGCGAGGGACATGGCCTGCTCGTGCCACTGCGCTTTACGGGCGAGGACGGCGAGCTGGCGGGCGGCTTCGGCGACCAGGAGGACGTCACCGGCTGCTTGGGCGCTCTGGCGGGCGCGGTCGGCGGCCATCCAGCCGAGCTGCTGCTCGTCGAGCTTGATCAGCATGCGGGTGGCCAGCAGATAGCTCTGGGCCAGCAGTGTGCCTCCGTCATCGCTCGCGTGGCCGGCCTGGATGAGCCGGGGCAGGCGTACGGCGAGGCTGCCGTAGCGGCAGGTGTGGAAGTCGGCCAGGGCGCGCGCGAGGTCGGTATGCACAACGGCCGTGGGCGGGACAGTGATGCCGGTGTGGAAGCCGAGCATCGCGTCGCGGACGCGGCCGACGAGCACCTCGCCGAGCGCGGCCTCGCTCACCGGCGTCCCGCCGCCCGGCAGGATGGGGGTGCCGACGGCTGCGGCGGCGGTGACCGCGAGGTTCGCCAGCAACTGCCTGCGCCGCACCCCACCCTCACCGTCCTCCCGAGTCGTACCCACCAGCCTAGGGCCGGGGAGGCGCGGGTAGGCGGTGGTCGGCCCGACCACCTGCCCGTGCCGGACGTCGGGCCGGGGAGTCAGGCCGAGCGCCTGGGGCGCGATGGAGAGCGCGTCGGCGAAGCGCCGCAGCACCGTCATATCTGTCAGCGGCGAGATGCCGCGCTCGTACCGGGAGACCTGGGCGGCGGAGTAGCCGGTCATTGCCCCGAGCTGGGCCAGCGTCAGCCGCTGTTCCTTGCGCGTGCGGCGGACCAGCCCGCCGGAGCCACCGTCCGCCGTCGGCCGTGCTCTGACCGTATCCATACCGTCCCCGCTCGTATCCGAGAGGCGCGCAGCCCCTCACCGTAGCGGTGTCCGCCGGGCTGGGGCAGAGGCCTTGCGCCGGATGCAAGCGGCTTTGCGTGCCCCGGCAGCGGCCCTGCCGCCCGCTCGGCGGGCCGCGGTCTCCTCGAAGGGCAGGTGGCCCGCAGACGGCGGACCGCCGCCTCGCCTTCGAAGAGATGTGAGCGATGAGCGCACTGAAGAGGGCCGCCGTAGTAGGACTCGGCGACCAGTCCCAGGCAGAACACCTTCCCGCGCTGGCCGAATGCCGGCTCGCCGAGCTCGCCGCCGTGTGCGATATAGACCCGCAGCGCGCGGCTGTCCAGTCCGGCAAGTGGCAAGTGCCCGGCTTCACCGACCTCGGGCGCCTGCTGGGCGAGGTGCGGCCGGACTTCGTCGTCGCCGCGGTGCCGCACCACGCCGGCCGGCACGTCATCGAGACATGTGCCCGGGCGGGGGTGCACGTGATGAAGGAAAAGCCGTTCGCCACCAACCCGCACGAGGCCGCCGAACTGGCCGCCCTGTGTGAGAAGACGGGCATCGAACTGATGGTCACCGTCCAGCGCCGCCTCCACCCCCTCTACGCGGCCGCCGCCGGGCTGCTGGAACAAATCGGCACCCCGTACCTGATCGAAGGCCGGTACACCTTCCACTGCCCCGACCCGGCCTCCGGCTGGCGCGGCCAGACCGAGCTCGCCGGGGGCGGGTGCCTGACAGACATGGGCTACCACCTGATCGACCTGCTGATCTGGTATCTCGGCCTGCCCGACCGGCTGCTCGCCGACACCTCGGCCGCCGCCGCACCGGACGCCGACTACGACGCCGAGGACACCGCCATGGTCCACCTCGCATACGACTCCGGCTTGTACGGGTCGCTGCTGGTCTCCCGCTCCGCAGGTCCCAAGACCGAGCGCCTGGCCATCACCGGGCCGCACGGCACCGTCGTCATCGAGCGCGGCGCCGTGCGCCGCCTCGATGCGGCCGGGCGGGTGGTCGAGTCGCTGCTGCGCGAACCGGCCTGGCCGTGCGCGCCCACCGCACAGATCGACCGCTTCTGCCGCGTCCTGAACGGCACCAGCCCCAACCCCTCAGGTCCGGCCGTGCACCTGCCGCATGCCGCGTTCCTGGCCGCCGCCTACGCCTCCAAGGCCACCAGCCTTCCTGCCGATCCGAAGGAGTTTCTGACATGAACGACTCCCCGCTCGCCCTGCTCGGCGGTGAACCCGCCATCACCACCCCCGGCCCGCATTTCACCTGGCCGCCCATCGCCGAACCCGACCGCGAGGCAGTGGCCGCCCAACTGGAGGCGGCCGTCTCGATCCCGGACCGCTCTGGCGTCGTGGCCGAGCTGGAGGGCGCGCTCGCCTCGTACCTCGGTGTGCAGCACGTCGTGACCACCTGCACGGGGACGGCCGCACTGCACTCGATGTACGCGGCGGCCGGGATCGGCCCGGGCGACGAGGTGATCGTCCCGGCGCTCACCTTCCATGCGACGGCCACCCCGCTGTTCCACCTCGGCGCCCACGCCGTCCTCGCCGACGTGGACGAGTCAGGACAGCTCGACCTCGACGACGCCGCCCGCCGCATCACCGCCCGCACAAAGGCCATGGTCGCTGTGCACCTGTGGGGGATGCCCGAGGACATGGACGCCCTCGTCTCCTTTACTGACGCGCACAACCTGATGCTGCTGGAGGACGGCTCCCACGCCCACGGCGCGACCTGGAACAGCAAACGCGCCGGTACCTTCGGGGCCGCCGCAGCGTTCAGTCTCAACGGGCCCAAGCCGCTGTCCGCCGGCGAAGGCGGCTTCGTGGCCACGGACGACAGCGAACTGTACTTCCGGGTCCTGTTGCACGGCCAGTACAACAAGCGGTGCCGCCGCGAGATCCCCGCCAACCACCCGCTCGCGCGCTACGCCGTCACCGGCATGGGCCTCAAACTGCGCATCCACCCCCTCGCCGCCGCCCTCGCCCATGCCCAATTGCCCCGCCTGGACGGCTATCTCGCCGGGCGCCAGGCCACCGCGGCCCGGATGTGCGCGGCCTTGGACGAGGTGCCCGGTGTCCGCATGCCGCGCGTCTCCGCCTCGGCCGGGCCGTCCTGGTACGCGCTGCCACTGCGCTACGAGCCGGCCGAGCTCGGCGGGCTCCCGCTCCAGCGGTTCTTCGACGCCGTCCACGCCGAAGGCGCCACCGAGGCGGACCAACCCGGCTCCACCCGCCCGCTCGCCACCCATCCGCTGTTCCAGAACCCCGGAGCCCTGCTGCCCGGCTACGCTGAGCGCCGGAACCCCGCACCGGGGGACTTCCCCGGTGCCGAGCACGTGTACACAACGACCCTCAAGCTTCCCGTCTGGCACCTGGACGAGGACGTCCCCCTCGCCGACGCCTACACCCAGGCCATCGTCAAAGTCGCCGCCCACCACGAGGACCTCCTGTGATGCGACCCGTCGACACCGCCCTCCTCGAAGATCTCACCCGCGCCGCCGCACGCGACGGCATCGTCAAGACCGTCGTCGGCGCCGTCATCACGGACGAGGCCGGAAAGGTACTGCTGCTGCACCGCCCGGCCGACGACTACCTCGGTGGCCTGTGGGAGCTCCCCTCCGGCGGCGTCGACCGCGGTGAGAGCCTGACCGAGGCCCTGCGGCGCGAGGTCGCCGAAGAGACCGGGTTGACCGTCGCCGCCGTCGGCGACTACCTCGGCCACTTCGACTACCGCTCCGGCAGTGGACGCGCGACCCGCCAGTTCAACTTCACCGCCGCCGTCACCGAGACCGGCGAGACGGTCAAGCTCACCGAGCACGACGCGCACCTATGGGCCGGCCGCACCCAGCAGAACCAGGTCTCCAGCGCCGTCCAGGCCGTTCTCGACATCTGGCGCGACCGAACCGCCTGACCGACGCCCGACCTCGGCGGAGGACGGCCCGGCCCGCCGCTGCACGGGGCGGCGCCTGGAGAGCGGCGTGCGCGCTGCGCTGAGGCTGTGGCCGGACGTCTCCGCCGCCGGTGCAAGCCGTGCCGGGCGGCACCCGCTCGGCACGGTCTACTGCGGCCACTGCACGTCCCTCTCACGCCGGCTGCCCGCGTCGCACACGTCCCGGACGGTGCCGGTGTGAGGCTTGGAGCGCAACGACACAACACCGCCCGCCGGGCGGCTCTCGACGTCACGAGCGCGGCGCCACCTTGCTCAGCCCGTTGATGATGCGATCCATCGCGTCGCCGCCCGTCGGGTCCGTCAGGTTCGCCAGCATCTTCAGCGTGAACTTCATCAGCAGCGGGTGCGTCAGGCCCCGCTCGGCGGCCAGCCGCATGATCTTCGGGTTGCCGATGAGCTTCACGAAGGCCCGGCCGAGCGTGTAGTAGCCGCCGTAGGTGTCCTTGAGGACCTTGGGGTAGCGCTGGAGGGCCAGCTCGCGCTGGGCGTACGAGGCGCGGCCGTGGGCCTGGACGATGACGTCCGCGGCGATCTGCCCGGACTCCATGGCGTACGCGATGCCCTCGCCGTTGAACGGGTTGACCAGGCCGCCCGCGTCGCCCACCAGCAGCAGGCCGCGCGTGTAGTGCGGCTGGCGGTTGAAGGCCATCGGCAGGGCGGCGCCGCGGATCGGGCCGGTCATGTTCTCCGGGGTGTAGCCCCACTCCTCCGGCATGGACGCGCACCACGCCTTGAGGACCTCGCGCCAGTCCAGCTCCTTGAAGGAGTCGGACGTGTTGAGGACGCCGAGCCCGACGTTGCTCGTCCCGTCGCCCATGCCGAAGATCCAGCCGTAGCCGGGGAGCAGCCGGTCCTGCGGGCCGCGCCGGTCCCACAGCTCCAGCCACGACTCCAGGTAGTCGTCCTCGTGGCGCGGGGAGGTGAAGTACGTCCGCACGGCCACGCCCATCGGGCGGTCGTCGCGCCGGTGCAGACCCATGGCCAGGGACAGGCGCGTGGAGTTGCCGTCGGCGGCGACGACGAGCGGGGCGTGGAAGGTGACCGGGGTCTTGTCCTCGCCGAGCTTGGCGTGGACGCCGGTGATCCGGCCCGTGCGGTCGTCGATGACCGGGGCGCCGACGTTGCAGCGCTCGTACAGCCGGGCGCCGGCCTTCTCCGCGTTCCGGGCGAGCTGCTCGTCGAAGTCGTCCCGCTTGCGGACCAGGCCGTAGTCGGGGAAGGACGCCAGGTCCGGCCAGTCGAGCTGGAGGCGGACGCCGCCGCCGATGATGCGCAGGCCCTTGTTGCGCAGCCAGCCCGCTTCCTCGGAGATGTCGATGCCCATGGAGATGAGCTGCTTGGTGGCGCGGGGGGTCAGCCCGTCACCGCACACCTTCTCGCGCGGGAACGCCGTCTTCTCCAGCAGCAGGACGTCGAGGCCGGACTTCGCCAGGTGGTAGGCGGTCGCGGAGCCCGCCGGGCCGGCCCCGACGACGATCACATCTGCGCTGTGTTCGGTAGGGGACTCGGTCACGGTGGGGACTCCCGAAGCTCGGCTGTGTGCGTGCGCCGGCCAGGCCGGGCACCGGACGTGAGAAGTCTATGGGGGCGGTCGCAGCCGGGAGATAAGGGTCGCCCTCTGCCGCGCACCGCCCCTCCGTCAGTGCCCGCTCACCCGAAGTCGACGGGGATGACCGACCAGGTGGACACGGCGGTGTCGAACACCGTCCGGCTACCGGACCACTGGTCGTCGCGCGACTGGAAGTACACCGCGTACTCGGTGCCCGCCTCGTTCACGTACGCCTGGTCGACGGCGTGCATGGTGCGGCCGGTGTCCCGCTCGGTCCAGGTGAACTCCCAGCGGGCGCCCGGCTGCCCCTGGAAGGTGTTCTTGGTGAGGGACACCCGCTTGAAGGTGGGGTTGCGGTCCTTCAGGCCCTTCTCCAGCTCCTCGAAGTGCGCGTACGCGGACTGCGGGCTCTTCACCACCATCCCGACCCTGAGGTACGCGCCACCCGTGGGCGCCGTGAAATCGGTCTGCATGCTGCCCTTCGCCTCGCGGTTCCAGCCGTCCGGCACCGCGAAGGTGAAGCCGAGCGGGTCGGTGCGCAGGGCGTAGCCCGCGGGCGCGGAGGCCGAACCCGACGGCACCGGAGAGGCCGACCCGGACGGCTCGGACGACGCGGACGCGGACGGCGACGCGGACGGCGAGCCGAAGGGGCTCGGCGAGGGCGCCGGGCCCTGGGACGGGCCGGTGACCACGGGCTTGTCGTCCTTGGCGACGGCTTGGTCCTCCTTGCCGTGCTTCTTGCCGTCCTTGCCCTGGGTCAGCAGCACCCCACCGGCGGCGGCACCGCCCACGAGGAAGGCGGCCGCGCCGACGGCCACCCAGCGCAGGGTGCGCCGGCGGCGGTCCGGTGCGGCGTGCGGGAAGCCGAAGGCGTCGGTGGCCGGGGCGGGAGCCGGGACGGACTGCCGCGCGGGGACCACCGGCGCGGGCTGAACGAACTGAGCCGGCGGGGCGGCAGGAGCGGCAGGGGCAGCAGGGGCGGGCGCGGCAGTCGGCGGCACCGGAGGCGCCGAAGGCATCGGCTGCGCCCCGAACGGCGCGCCCGGCGCGAAGGGGCTCCCCCCTCCCGGCCCGCCGGACGGCGTCCCGGCGCCCCGGCCCGTACGGTCCAGGAAGGATGCCACGAGCACCGCGCCCGCCGTCCACAGCAGCCCGAACAGCAGCAGCTCGGCGGAGTCCGTGCCGACCTCGGCGTCAGCGGAACGCGAACCGCCGAAGCCGAACCGCGTGCCCGCCGACATTTCGAACCCGCCACCGGACACGAGCGACAGCAGCCACAGCGCGGCGAAGAAGAACCCGCCGGCCAGCACGTGTTCCCGCCGGTCGGCCGAGCGGCGGGCCGCCACGACCGCGAGGAGCAGCGCACACGCCAGGCCCAGGACCACCGCGCCCACCTGCGCCCAGTCGCCCGCCGCCTCACCGAGCTCGGAGAGCCCGAACGTCCCGTCGTCCTGGCTGCCGTGCTCGCTGGACGACCCCTTCACCCCGGCGCCCCAGCTCACGCCGATCGCCATCAGCGCCAGGTTGACCAGCACCAGCAGCGAGGCCAGCACGGTCGTGCCGCCCACCTCGTCCTGGTGCGAGGCGAGGACGACGAACACGACGACCGCGCACAGCGCCACCGCCAGACCCAGCGCCCGCAGAGCCGTGCCCCACGCCCGCACGGCCATCCGCGCGCCCTCGCCCAGCCGGGCGGTGAGCTCCTCGCGGCACAGCACCGATCCGCTCACCGCACCCGCCAGCGCGCCCGCGCACAGCGCCGCGAGGCCGGGGGTGGTGGAGACCTCGATGCCGTCGAGGTCCGGCTTCCCGAGCAGACCGAGCACCAGCACGGTCCCCGCGCTCAGCAGCGCGATCCGCAGCGTCTCCTCCGCACCGCCGCCCGCGCCCGCCGGCCGGGTGCGGCGCAGCCCGCGCGCGCCGACGGCCACGGCCGCCGCCCACAGCAGGGTCACCGTCAGGGGCCAGACGGACACCGAGCCCTTGCCGCGGAGGAACAGCGAGACGAACCCGCCGCCCTGCCGCGTCTCCACCTCCAGGGTGGCGCCGAGCCCCTGGAGCAGCAGGGTGATCGCGGCCTGGAAGCGGGAGCCCCAGTCGGAGAGCCCCGCCTGGTCGTAGTCGTCGGGGGCCGACGGCACCGACACGAAGAGCGCGAGGACGAGCAGCAGGGCCGTCGGCCACAGCACCGCCCTGGCCGCGCCCGCCCAGCCGCCGCCGAGGGCCCGGCGCAGGAACAGCCCCACGGGCGACGGCTGCCCGTACCCGCCCGGGGGCGCGTACGACGGTGGCGGCGGGCTGCCGGGCAGGGGTGGCAGGGCCGGTGGGGCACCGGGGGCGGGAGGTGCGGCGGGAGCGGGCGGTGCGGCCGCCGGGACCGCGGCCTGTGCCGCTCGTTCCCGGCCGCACTTCATGCAGAAGCGGGCTTCCGGGGCGAACGGGGTGTCACAGGCAGGGCAGGACAAGGGCATGGAAATGCTCCGGGGTCAGGCGTGACGTGCGGCGGGGGCGGCCCTTGATCGTAGCGATTGAACGCGCCCTGCCCATGTCAACTGACCAACCCGCCCCGGGCGTCAGCCGGGAAGCTTGACGCCCCGGTGCAGCGCGACGACCCCGCCGGTGAGGTTGCGCCAGGCGACCTTCGCCCAGCCGGCCCCCTGGAGCCGGGCGGCGAGCGCCGGCTGGTCGGGCCAGGCGCGGATCGACTCGGCGAGGTAGACGTAGGCATCCGGGCTGCTGCTGACGACCCGGGCGACCGGCGGCAGGGCCCGCATCAGGTACTCGGTGTAGACCGTGCGGAACGGCGCCCAGGTCGGCTGGCTGAACTCGCAGATCACCACGCGCCCGCCGGGCTTCGTCACCCGCAGCATCTCGCGCAGCGCGGTGTCGGTCTCCTGCACGTTGCGCAGCCCGAAGGAGATGGTGACGGCGTCGAACACATCGTCCGCGAACGGCAGCCGGGTGGCGTCACCGGCGGTGAGCGGCAGCCACGGGTGGCGCTTCTTGCCCTCGCTGAGCATGCCGACGGAGAAGTCGCACGGCACGACGTACGCGCCGGCGGCGGTGAACGGCATCGAGGAGGTGCCCGTCCCGGCCGCCAGGTCCAGCACCTTCTCGCCCGGCCGGGCGTTCACGGCCCGGGCGACCTCCTTGCGCCACAGGCGGGCCTGGCCGAGCGACAGCACGTCGTTGGTCAGGTCGTATTTCGCCGCCACGTCGTCGAACATCGCGGCGACTTCGTGCGGCTGCTTGTCCAGGGATGCTCGGGTCACGCCCCCATTGTTCACGGTGCGCCTCCGGCGCGGTGGAGCAGGGGGCGGGGGCGCGTCGATCGGGCCGTCGCCTGACGGCGATGCCTGCTGGGACGGGGACGCCTGCTTGGACGGGGACGGCCACCGCCCCGCGGTGCGCACGCGCCGCCCCGGAAACCCCCGCCCCCCGGGACCACCGAACCCCCCGGCCGGTGGTGGACGCCTTGCAGCACACCGCGAGACGGCCTGAGCGGCCGTCCCCGCGGTTCCCATCCTGGCGGGCGAAAACGGCGGGACCGCTTCCGTTGATGCGGCTCTGACGTACGGGGACGGCGTCCTTACGGATCACTGACGGGCAGGTCTGTTCAGAGCTCGACCAGGCTCGCCAGGTCGATGGTGACGGGGAAGGGCTGCTCGGTCTCCAGCTTGCCGGTATGGCAAGGGCGCATGGGACGCGGGATGTATTCACCCCGGTCTTGGTGGAGCCAGTACTCGTGCACTTCGGGAAGGCCGTTCTCACCCCGCTCCACGCGCCAGTAATACGGCACCCCTGCTGTGGCATACATGGCCGGCTTACGGACGCGGTCGTCCTGGCGCGAGCCCGGGGAGACCACCTCGACGATGAGGACGGCCTTTTCTACCGGGACGTACTTGGCCTGGAAGAGGTCGAAGCCCCGCTTGTCCAAGACGACGACGTCAGGAACCGGCGGGTTGTACTTGTCGATCAGGACGCACTGCTCCGACAGCACGCCATAGGGTTCAACCAGGCAACCCACCAGTCGCCTCTCAATGCCCGCCCGCACGCAGTTGTGCCACGGCACCGTCCTCCCCCGAACCACGACCACTCCGTCCACGAGTTCCCAGTCGAACGGGAGCTCCAGGTCTTCCACCTGGTCCACCGTCCAGCCCTCTTCAGGCGGGAACATCCAGTTCTCAGGAGTGGCCTTCTCCAGCCGTTCTGCGATCATCACTGCTCCCATGGACGCGAGTGTGGACGCGGATGCGGATCGCGGTCCTATATACGACGGTAGCGTCACCCGAAGCAATGAACGGCGCTCCACACCGGAAAAGGCGTCAGGCCCGCCGGTGTACCAGCCGGCCACCCAGCACCGTAGCGATACAGCGCCCGTCCTCCGCGAACACCGCGAGATCCGCGCGGGCGGTGTCGGCGATCGCCACCGGCCGGGACCGCTCCAGGACGGCGACACCGACCCGGCCCGCGGCCGCCCGTACCCCGGGGTCGGTCGCGTGCTCGGCCAGTACGGCCGCGGCCCCCCGCTTCAGCACCTCGTGCACCCGCTCCCGCGGGCTCGGCGCGTCCGGCAGCGGGCCCTCGTGGACGAGCGCGGGGCCCAGCGTGCCCGGCCAGCGCCGCACCCGCGCGCCCGGGAATCGCTCCAGCAGCTCCGCGAGCGGGCCGACGGCCGCGATCCGGTCGCCCTCGACGGCGACACCGCCGTCGGCGAGCGGCTCCGCGTCCCAGGTCAGGCACACGGCGGGTGCGGCGTGAAGCGTCAGCACAGCGGCGTCCTCAGTCGGCGCTGACGAGCTTCAGCTCGGGGTGCGCCGTGCCGCCCTCGATCGCCGTCGACGACAGGTGGGAGACGACGCGGTCGTCGACCGGGTCGTTCGCCGGGTCGTCGTGGACGAGCAGGTGCTCGTACGTCGTGGCGCGCTGCGCCGGGACGCGGCCCGCCTTGCGGATGAGGTCGATGATCTCCATGCGGTTGGAGCGGTGCTTGGCACCGGCCGAGGAGACGACGTTCTCCTCCAGCATGATCGAGCCGAGGTCGTCCGCGCCGTAGTGCAGGGAGAGCTGGCCGACCTCCTTGCCCGTGGTCAGCCAGGAGCCCTGGATGTGGGCGACGTTGTCGAGGAAGAGCCGCGCGATGGCGATCATCCGCAGGTACTCGAAGAGCGTGGCCTGCGTCCGGCCCTTCAGCGTGTTGTTCTCGGGCTGGTAGGTGTACGGGATGAAGGCGCGGAAGCCGCCCGTCCGGTCCTGCACGTCGCGGATCATCCGCAGGTGCTCGATGCGCTCGGCGTTGGTCTCGCCGGTGCCCATCAGCATCGTGGACGTCGACTCGACCCCCATCGTGTGGGCGAGCTCCATGATCTCCAGCCAGCGCTCGCCGGACTCCTTCAGCGGCGCGATGGCCTTGCGCGGCCGGGCCGGGAGCAGCTCGGCGCCGGCGCCCGCGAAGGAGTCGAGGCCCGCGGCGTGGATCCGGCGGATGGCCTCCTCGGCGCTGACGCCCGAGATGCGCGACATGTGCTCGACCTCGGACGCGCCGAGGGAGTGGATGACGAGCTGCGGGAACGCCTTCTTGATCGCCGAGAAGTGCTCCTCGTAGTACTCCACGCCGTAGTCCGGGTGGTGGCCACCCTGGAACATGATCTGGGTGCCGCCCAGCTCCACGGTCTCCGCGCAGCGGCGCAGGATGTCGTCGAGGCCGCGGGTCCAGACCTTGTCGCTCTTCGGCGGGGCGTAGAAGGCGCAGAACTTGCACGCGGTGACGCACGAGTTCGTGTAGTTGATGTTCCGCTCGATGATGTACGTCGCGATGTGCTCGGTGCCCGCGTAGCGGCGGCGGCGCACGGCGTCGGCCGCCTGCCCCAGGGCGTGCAGCGGCGCGGACCGGTACAGCTCGAGCGCCTCTTCGGGGGTGATGCGGCCACCGGCTGCAGCGCGGTCGAGGACGGCTGCGACATTTACGGACGTAAGGTCGGCGTTCTCGGTCACCGGGGCGTCCCTTCGGAGGGGGTATTACACGTCCGATCCAGCCTACGCCAGCCCTTCGGAGCGGCTGATGGCGGCCGGTCAGCCACCGGTCCTGGCCAACGTCGCCGTGGGTTTGCCGCCCTTGGCGTCCTGCGAGGCGTAGGCGAGCTTGCCGCCGTCGGCGAGGGTGAAGGTGATCCGCGCGGTCTCGCCCGTGCAGCCGAGGCCGGCGGTGCCGTCGGTGACCTCTTCCAGGGTGATTCGGCGGGCGCTGGCGGTGAGCAGCCGGGCCTTGCTGCGGCACTCCAGGATGTTCAGCGCCTTGTAGGTGGTGCGGGCCACGTAGGCGCCCTTGCCGCCGGCGGTGATGACGGCGGTCAGGGTGCCGTTGGGGGTGCCGTCGGCCTGGCGGATCTCGCCGTTCCAGGTACCGAGGAACGCCTTGGGGACGGTGGCGGACGGGTCTTTGTCCGAGGCCGGGGCGGAGGCGGCGGGGGGCCGCCGCGCGTCGGAGGCGGGTCCGCCGCCGTTCTCCCTGCCGGGCAGCAGGTCGAAGACGAACAGCAGGGACGTCGCGACGGCCAGCGCGGCGGCGAGGGACACCACCAGGGTGCAGCTCAGCCGGCGCGGGCGGCGCTGCCCGCCGCCCGCCCCGGCGGTCACCTCGATCTTCTTGCCGGTGGGCGGGGCGGGCGAGGCGGACGGGACGGGCGGGGCGTCCGCCGGCCCGTCCGGTGCGGTCGCTTCCCGGATGGACGGGCCAGAGGAGCCGGAGGAGCCGGACGCAGCGGAGGCGCCCGGCGCGTCGAAGCCGGCGGCCTCCAGATTCAGCAGTTCCACGGCCCGCCGGCTCACGCTCTCCACCAGCGGCCCCGGCAGCCAGCCGGAGCGGACGAGCGTGGCCGCGCCGCCGGGGGCCAGCCGCCGGACCACCTCGCCGGGGGCCGGCCGGTCGCCGGGGTCCTTGGCCAGGCAGCTCTCGGCGAGGGCCCGCAGCTCGCCGGTGAGCCGCGGCCCCAGGGCGGGCGGCTCGTGGACGACGCGGTAGAGGAGGACGGCGGCGTGATCGCCGGGGAAGGGGGGTTCCCCGGTGGCCGCGTAGGCGAGGACGGCACCGAGCGAGAAGACGTCGGCCGCGCCCGTCACCTCCCGGCCCAGGATCTGCTCGGGTGCCATGTAGCCGGGGGAACCGACGGACACCCCGGTGGCGGTCAGGGACGCGGTGGCGTCGGTGGCCCGGGCGATGCCGAAGTCGATCAGCCGCGGGCCGTCCAGGGTCAGCAGCACGTTGGACGGCTTGACGTCCCGGTGGACGAGGCCCAGGGCGTGCACCGCGGCCAGTGCCTCGGCCAGCCCCGCGGTGAGGGCTCGTACGGTCCGCTCCGGCTGGGCGCCGGTGTCCTCGACGGCCTGGGTGAGGGACGGCCCGGCCACATACCCGGTGGCCACCCACGGCACGGGGGCGTCCGGGTCGGCGTCCAGGACGGGCGCCGTCCACGTGCCGTGCGGCTCAGCGCCCAGATCGCCGCCGACCCGGCGGGCCGCCGCCACCTCCCGGCGGAAGCGGGCCCGGAACTGTTCATCGAGGGCGTACTGGGGGTGCACGACCTTGACCGCGACCGTCCGCCCGCCGGCGCTGCGGCCCAGGTACACCCGGCCCATGCCGCCCGCGCCCAGCCGCCCCAGCAGCCGGTACGCGCCGATGACCTGCGGATCTTCCGCCAGCAATGGCTGCATCGGGCCCTTCGCCTCCCCCGGTGGGGACCCTTTGGGCCCCGATTTGCAGGCTATGACTCATTTCACGGGGTGTCCCAGGAACCCCGAAGCCCGGTTCTCCCATCCACCAGGACGGAACAGACCGTCATGTCCTTCGGGGCAGCAGCATCATCCGGAGCGACGCGATGACGCACCTGAACAACGGGGCCTACCAGTCCCAAGGCCACCGCCGTGCATCCCGGGCCAAACGATGGACCATCGTGGTGGCCTCCATAGCCGTACTCGGGCTCATAGCCGGCGGGGTGCTCAACTACCTCAAGATCGGCCCGTTCTCCGACAAGGGCAAGCCCGTGAGCTTCGGCCAGGACCAGGCCAAGGGCGGCCAGGCCGGCGGCGCGGGCGGCGGGCAGGCCCCGGACTCCAAGGTGCTGATGCCCACCGGGCCGGTCGCCGAGTTCAAGAACACCAGCACCCTCTCGGACGGCACCCAGGTCGCCGTGACCACGCTGGACGGCAAGAAGTCCGGCTTCAAGGGCAAGGTCTGGGTCTGGGCCCCCAAGGCGTACAAGGAGGAGAAGTTCGCCAAGAGCGGCTTCCCCGTCCTGATCGCCCTCCCCGGCGGCCCCGGGTTCCCCAACAACTACTGGATGGACGACGGTGGCCTCCACCTCCAGTCGTCCGTCACCAAGTGGTACAACGAGGGCAAGGGCAAGCCGTTCATCCTGGCCATGCCGGTCCTCAACCCCAAGCCGGACACCGGCGGGCTCTACTGGGACGGCAGTGACATCCCGGGCCAGCCGAAGATGGGCACCTGGCTGACCGAGGACGTCCCGGACCTGATCAAGGCCAACTTCCGCACGGTGAAGTCGCGCGACGGCTGGGCGTTCATGGGCTCCTCCTCCGGCGCCTTCGCCGGCCTGAAGGCCGTGCTCAAGCACCCGGACAAGTTCAAGGCCGTGATCGCCTCCGGCCCGGACATCCTCCCCGACTCGCCCCTGTGGAAGGGCTACGAGAAGGAGAAGAACGAGAACAACCCCGAGCTGCTGGCGAAGGACCTCATCGCCCGCAAGGGACCGGACGTCTATCTCGCCTTCCAGTACGGGTCGAAGGAGAAGAGCGTCATTCCGCACGTGGACAAGTTCATCGCCACGTACGGCAACAAGGGCCCCGTCCACACCCACCTGCAGGTGATCGAGGGCGGCACGCACAACGCCAAGACCTACATCGACGGCATGAACGCGGGCAGCATGAAGTGGATCAGTGACCAGATGACGGGACCCGTCGAGCCCTGATCCCGCGGCCGGGCACCGTCCTGTTCCCCGGCCGCCCGGCCCCTTGACCGCGGCACCTTCGCTCGCTGGAGCCCTGACCCCGAACCCCGGGGTCAGGGCTCCAGCAGTTCCACCCGCACGTCGGCGGGGAAGCCCGTCGTCGGTCCGGTGCGGCGGGCGAACTCGGTGACGCCGGCCAGCTGTCCCGCGCCGAAGCGGAAGTCCAGCGTGGTGAAGTAGCGCTCCAGGAGCTCGGCGTCGAACGCCTCCCAGCGCGCCGCCTGCTCGGCGACCTTCCCGACCTCCTTCAGGGACACGTCCCGGGAGGCGAGGAACGCCTCGTGGACCTGGGAGACGATGCGCGGCTGGCGGGCCAGGTAGTCGCGGCGCACGGCCCACACAGCGAAGACGAACGGCAGCCCCGTCCACTCCTTCCACATCTGCCCCAGGTCGTGGACCTCCAGGCCGAGCCGGGGCGCGTCGTGCAGGGAGGCCCGCAGGGCGGCGTCCCCGATCAGGACGGCGGCGTCCGCCTCCCGCATCATCAGCCCCAGGTCGGGCGGGCAGGTGTAGTACTCCGGCTCGACCCCGTAGCGCTCGGCCAGCAGCAGCTGCGCGAGCCGCACCGAGGTGCGCGAGGTGGAGCCGAGCGCGACCCGTGCCTTGTCCAGCCGGTCCAGCGGCAGCTGCGAGACGATCACGCAGGACATCACCGGGCCGTCGCAGCCCACGGCGATGTCCGGGAGGGCGACCAGGTCGTCGGCGTTGCGCAGGTACTCGACGAGGGTGACCGGGCCGATGTCCAGGTCGCCGCGGATCAGTTGCTCGCTGAGCTTCTCCGGGGTGTCCTTGGTCAGGTCCAGGTCGAGGAGCGTGCCGGTGCGGGCGAGCCCCCAGTACAGGGGGAGGCAGTTGAGGAACTGGATGTGGCCGACGCGGGGGCGGCTGCGGCGCTCGGCCGAAGCGGCGCCGGGAGTGTTCCGGCCGGTGGGGTCTGAGGCTGAATTGTCCACATCCGGAGGCTAGCCCGCGGCCCTTCGGAGGGCGGGCCGGGGGGTCCCGGCGGGCCCGGCCCAACCGTCGATCTTTTCCGACCGCGAGAGCCGGAAAACCATCCGACAGCGTGATCTTCGACTCTTTCGCAGCAAGAACTTCGCGTGCTAGGCTCGCCGCAAGTTGCAGTTTGGTTTCCCTTGCAGTACAGAGCCTGCGGAGCATGTGACCCCGCAGGCTTTTGTAGTTTTCAGACTTCTCGCAGGTTCTGGAGCAGGGCAACCCTTTGGCCCAAGGAGGGCTTATGGCTACCGGAACCGTGAAGTGGTTCAACGCTGAAAAGGGCTTTGGCTTCATCGCCCAGGACGGCGGGGGCCCCGACGTCTTCGTCCACTACTCCGCGATCAACGCCGCTGGCTTCCGCTCCCTCGAGGAGAACCAGCAGGTCAACTTCGACGTCACGCAGGGCCCGAAGGGCCCGCAGGCGGAGAACGTCACCCCGGTCTGATCCTCGGATCTCTCCGGTACGACGGTTGCCGATCGCGATCGACACGCTGTACCCAAGGAGCCCTGTCCTTCTTCCGCTTCGGCGGAGGGGCAGGGCTCCTGCCTTTCCGCTTTAGTCCCCTCCCCGTTCCCTTCCCGTTCGCTTCCGCTTTCACTTGCGACGCTTTCTTTCACTTTCGTTCATACAGTGCATCGATCTCGATCGCGTAGCGGTCGGCGATGGCCGCCCGCCGGAGTTTCAGGGTCGGGGTCAGCGTCCCGTCCCCGACGCTGAAGTCGGCGTCCAGAATTGCGAAGGCCCGAATCCGGGCCGGCCGGGAGACCTGCCGGTTCGCGGCCGCGACCGCCTCCTCGCACAGCGCCCGGACAGCCGGGTGCCGGGCCGGGGGCCCGTCGAGCTGCACCCCCTCACGGCCGGCCCAGGCGGCGATCTCCGCCGCGTCCAGGGTGAGCAGCGCCACCGGGTACGGACGGCGGTCGCCGACCATGACCGCGCGGGAGATCCAGCGGGACTGCTGGAGGGCGAACTCCACCAGTGACGGTGTGAGGTTCTTGCCGCCCGACGTGATGATCAGGTCCTTCTTGCGCCCGGTGATGGACAGGAACCCGTCCACGTCGAGGCTGCCGAGGTCCCCGGTGCGCAGCCAGCCGTCCGCGCCCAGCACCGCGGCGGTCGCGGCCGGGTCGTTGTGGTAGCCCGCGAAGACGCCGGCGCCGCGCGCGAGCACCTCGCCGTCCGCCGCGATCCGCACCTCGGCGCAGGCCACCGGCCGGCCCACCGTTCCGTGCCGCACGGCGCCCGGGTGGTTGAGGGTGATCACCCCGGTGGCCTCCGTCATGCCGTAGCCCTCGTAGACCGCGATCCGGCAGGCGCGCAGGAAGTCCAGGGTCTGCGGGGCGATCGGCGCGGCCCCGGTGATCGCCAGCCGCAGCCGGCCGCCGAATGCCTCCCGGACGGGTGAGAAGAGGCTCTCGTCCGCCTCCCGCCAGGCGGCCAGCAGCGCGGCCCCGGGCTCCTCGCCCCGCTCGCGCGCCGCGGCGACCGCGAGGCCGGTGCGGATCGCCGCGTCGAAGCGGGCCCGGGCCTCGGGTCCCCGGGAGTCGGCGAGCGCGGCCACCGAGGCGTGGACCTTCTCGAACAGGCGGGGCACGGACGGCAGATGGGTGGGGCGGGCCTCGGCCAGGTCGGCGACGACGTTCTCGATCCGCCCGCCGAAGAAGCAGACGGTGCCGCCCTCCACGAGCGCGGACAGCTGGATGAGCTGGGCCAGGAGGTGGGCGAGCGGCAGGTAGAGGAAGGTGGTGTGCCCCGGACCCCCTCCGATGAGCTCGGCGGTGGCGCCGTCCACCGCCGTGAAGTTGCGATGGGTGAGGCGGCAGCCTTTGGGGAGACCGGTGGTGCCGGAGGTGTAGACGATGACGCACACGTCCTCGGGGCGGCGGGACCGGGCCCGCGCCAGTAACTCCCCTTCCGGCGCCGGGCCGGGCAGCGCGTCCAGCGGGAGCGCCCCCGCCCCGCCGTCCATCAGCACCACGTGCCGCAGCTCCGGCAGCTTCCCGCGCACCGCGGCCACCCGCGCCGCCTGCGCCTCGTCTTCGCAGACGACCACGGACGCGCCCGAGTCGGCGAGCACCCAGGCCAGTTCCTCCTCACCCGCCGTCGGATAGACCGGGACCACGACCGCGCCCGCGGCCAGCGCCCCGAAGTGGGCGCGGGTCCACTCCGGCCGGGTCTCGGCGAGGATCGCCACCCGGTCGCCCGGGCGCACCCCGAGGCCGAGCAGGCCCCGGCCGACGGCCCGTACGGCCGTGCGGAGCTCCGTGTAACCGGTCTCCGTCCAGCCGGCGGTGCCGGGCGTCCGAAACCGCAGGGCCGGCAGGCCGCCGTACTGTTCGGCCGCCCATTCCACGAGCACCGCGAGCGTGCCGGGTCGTTGCCGCATGACGCCTCCCTGAGTGCATTCGGACAATTCCTGACGCTACGGAGCCAACCCCGCTCACCGGGATGACCGGAACCGTCAGCACCGCTGTCCTCAGCGCTCAATCGGGCTACCGTGCACGGCATGAGGCGCACGATCACCGTGCACTACGTCAGGGCGGCCCTCGGCGGGGCGGAGCGGCTCGGCATCGACCCCGTCCCCCTGCTCCAGGCCGCGCGGATCCCGCCGCTGCTGCTCGGCGACGACCGGGCCCGGGTGACGCCCGAGCAGTTCACCCGGCTGGTCAACGGCGTGCGCCGGGCGACGGGTGACGAGTTCCTGGGCCTGGCCCCCGCGCCCAGCCGGCAGGGCACCTTCGCGATGATGTGCTGCACCTGCGTCGGCTGCCGCGACCTGGCCTCGGCCGTGGAGCGGGCCACCCGCTTCTACGGGCTCTTCCCCGCCGGGCCCGACCTCGCGCTCGAACGCCTCGGTGACGACGCGGTGTTCACCCTCCGCGACGACCTGCGGGGCATCCCCGAGGGCGCTTTCCTCGGCGAGTGCCTGATCGTGATCTGGCACCGGCTGGCGAGCTGGTTCATCGACCGCCGCATTCCCCTGCGCTGGGCCGAGTTCGCCCACCCGGCCCCGCCCTACGCGGCCGAGTACGACCTGCTCCTCGGCTGTCCCGTCCGCTTCGGCGCCCGCCGCACCCGGGCCGGCTTCGACCCGCGGTGGCTGGCCGCGCCCGTCGTCCAGGACGAGGAGAGCCTGGCGGAGTTGCTGCGGCGGGCCCCCGCCGACCTCCTTACCCGCCGGGACTACGCCACGACCGTCGCCGAGCAGGTCCGGCGTTCACTCGTACGGGCCCTTCGCGAGGGCCGCGCGGCCCGGCTGCCGGAGGTGGCGCAGATAGCCGCCCGGCTCGCGGTGAGCCCCGCGACGCTGCGCCGCCGGCTCCAGGCGGAGGGCACCTCCTACCGGCGGCTGAAGGACCAGGTCAGGCGGGAGGCCGCGGTCAGCAGCCTGGCCGAGGGCCAGGAGCCCATCGCCCAGCTCGCGGCCCGGCTGGGGTTCTCCGAGGACACCGCCTTCCACCGGGCGTTCCGCCGCTGGACGGGCACGACGCCCGGTGCCTTCCGGCTCGACGGCCAGCAGACCGGCACCTTCCGGCTCCACGGTCAGCAAAGCTGAGCAGTCCGGCTCCACGGGCAGCACACCGGTGCCTACCGGCTCCACGGTCAGCAAAGCTGAGCACCCCGGTCAGCTCCCGGCGGCCCCGGCAGTCACTACGGTCACCACCACCGCTCCACCGCCGGTCCATCACCCTGCACAGTCGGGAGAGCCGCATGCACCTGCGCACCACAGCCCTCGCCGCGCTCACCGCCCTGGCCGTCTCGCTCGGCCTGGCGGGCACGGGCACCGCCTCGGCCGCGCCCCGGGCCACGGCACCGGGCGACATCGTCAGCTCCGCCCCCACGTCCTTCCACCCGCTGCCCGGCCAGCCCACCCTCACCCGTTCCTGGCACATCACCTACCGCTCCACCACCGCCAAGGGCGCCCCCAACGTCGTCTCGGGCACCGTGATCGTCCCCCAGGACGGCCGGAAAGGCCCCCGCCCGCTGATCACCTACGCCGTCGGGACCGTCGGCCTGGCCGACAAGTGCGCCCCCTCCGCCGGCTTCCCGAACGGCACCACGCTGGAGGCCAACCTCATCCAGCAGCTCACCCTGCGCGGCTGGGCCGTCGCCGTCACCGACTACGAGGGGCTGGGCACCCCCGGCGACCACACCTACGTCGTCGGCCGCTCCGCGGGCCACGCCGTCCTCGACGCGGCCCGCGCCGCGCTGAGACTGCCCGAGGCCGGGCTCGGCAAGGACTCGCCCGTGGGCATCATGGGCTACTCCCAGGGCGGGCAGGCCAGCAGCTGGGCCGCCGAGCTGCACGATTCCTACGCTCCCGAGCTCAACCTCAAGGGCACGGCCACCGGCGGCGTGCCCGCCGACCTCCTGCGGACCGCTGAGTACAACGACGGGGGCATCGGCGCCGGCCTGATCCTCATGGCGGCCGTCGGCCAGAACGCCGCCCACCCCGAGCTGGACCTGGACAAGTACCTCAACGACAGGGGCCGCTTCTACGTCGACTTCCTGCGCAAGAACTGCGTGGCCGTCAGCGCCGTCGCCGGCCTCTTCAAGCGGATCTCCGACGTCACGGTGACGAACCCGCTCTCCGAGGCGGACTGGCAGCGGGTGCTGCGCTCCTCCGCCCTCGGCTCGCACGCCCCGAGCCGGCCCGTGTACCTCTACCACGGGGTCATCGACGAGCTGATCCCCTACGGCGTCGGCAAGCAGCTGCGCGCCGACTGGTGCGCCAAGGGCGGCGCCGTCCAGTGGAAGTCGCTGCCGCTGGGCGAGCACGTCCTCGGGGTGATCACCGAGTCGATCCCGGCTGCGAACTGGCTGGCCGACCGCTTCGCGGACAAGCGGACCACCGGCAACTGCTGACCCGCCGGGGACGAGACCCCGTACCGCCCTCCCCCAAGAGGCCGGTACGGGGCGCTCACGGGTCAGCGCTCGTACAGCGCCGTGATCTCGGCCACGAAGTCCCGGGCGATCGCCGTCCGCTTGAGCTTCATGGACGGGGTGAGGTGACCGCTCTCCTCGGTGAACTGCCCCGGCAGGACCGCGAAGCGGCGAATCGATTCGGCGCGGGAGACGAGGGTGTTGGCGTCGTCCACCGCCCGCTGGAGCTCCGCCCGCAGCTCCGGGTCGTCCGCCGGTGCGCCGGCCGGCGCCCCCTCGGGGCGCATCCGCAGCCAGTGGGCCAGCCCGTCGGGTTCGAGGGTGATCAGGGCGGTGACGTAGGGGCGGTCGTCACCGATGACCACGCACTGGCCGACGAGGGGGTGGGCGCGCACCCGGTCCTCCAGCGGAGCCGGGGCGACGTTCTTGCCCGCGGAGGTGACGATCAGCTCCTTCTTGCGGCCGGTGATCGTGAGGTAGCCCTCGGTGTCGAGCGCGCCCAGGTCGCCGGTGGCGAACCACTCCCCCGGCCCGGCGGGCACGGCCGCCCCGCGCCCGGCGTCCCAGTACCCGGCGAAGACGTGCCCGCCGCGCAGCAGCACCTCGCCGTCCTCGGCGATCCGCACCGCGCCGCCCGGCAGCGGCCAGCCGACCGTGCCGCGGCGGGGCCGCAGCGGCGGGGTGACGGTGGCGCCGGCCGTCGTCTCCGTCAGCCCGTAGCCCTCGAACACCTCGATGCCGGCGCCCGCGCAGAACGCGGCGAGCCGCTCCCCCAGCGGTGAGCCGCCGCTGAGCACGTAGCGGACCTCGCCGCCGAGCGCGGCCCGGATCCGGCGGTAGACGAGCGGGTCGTACAGGGCGCGGGCCGCCCGCAGCCCGGGTCCGGGCCCGGGTCCGTCCCCACGCCGCCGGGCCTCCTCGGCCTCCCCGTACCGCCGGGCGACGCGGGCGGCCCGGTCGAAGGAGGCGGCGCGGCCGCGCCGTTCGGCCGTGGCGCGGCCGGTGTTGTAGACCTTCTCCAGGACGTAGGGGACGGCCATCAGGAACGTCGGCCGGAACCCGGCGAGGTCGGCGAGGAGGTCCTCGGTCCGCAGGGACGGCGCGTGGCCCAGCCGGACGCGCGCCCGCATGCAGCCGACGGCGGCCGAGCGGCCGAAGACGTGCGAGAGCGGCAGGAAGAGGAGCGTGGAGGCGGGGGCTCCGGCGGACGCCTTGAAGACGGGGTGGAGCAGCTCGGTGGTGTTGTCGGTGGCCGTGCAGAAGTTGGCGTGGGTGAGGACACAGCCTTTGGGGCGGCCGGTGGTGCCCGAGGTGTAGATGAGGGTGGCGATGTCGTCGGGGGTGCGGGTGGCGCGGGCCTCGTCGACGGCAGTCCGGGGCAGCTCCCGGCCGGCGGCCGCGAGCCGGCCGACGGCGCCCGCGTCGAAGCACCAGAGGTGCCTCAGGGCGGGGAGGCCGTCCCGTTCACCGGCCACCAGGCCTTCCTGGGCGGTGCTTTCGACGGCGCAGGCGGCGGCCCCGGAGTCGGCGAGGATCCAGCGGACCTGGTCGGCGGAGGAGGTGGGGTAGACGGGGACGGTGACCAGGCCGGCCGCCCAGCCGGCGAAGTCCAGGAGCGTCCACTCGTAGGAGGTGCGGGCCATGACGGCCAGCCGGTCGCCGGGGCGCAGGCCGTGGGCGATCAGCCCTTTGGCGGTGGCCAGGACCTCGGCGGCGAAGGTGGCCGCGGTGACGTCGCGCCAGGTGCCGTCCGGCTGTTTGCGGCTGAGGACGGGGGCGGTGGGGTCGGCGGCGGCGTTGTCGAAGGGCAGGTCTCCCAGGGATCCCCGGGAGACGGGTGGGACGAGCGGGGGGACGGACGCCTCGCGGACGACGCCCCGGACGCGGGTGGCCCGGGGCGGTACGAGGGGTGGCGGGGGTGCGGCGCTGTGCGGTATGGACACGTGCGGCTCCTGTAGTCGGGCCCACAAGCAACCTCGGCTGCGAATGTACGACTCCGCTCCCGTGCGTTCCAGACCGCCTCGTGTCTTCGGACCGGAAGGTGCCGGGGGAAGGCGGCTCGGCGGGGCCGGGCCGGTGGAGCTTCGCGGCTCGGCGGGCGGTGTCCGGTGCGGGCGCTCTTACGAGGCCGCGCCGGAAGGCCCGGGGCGGGGCGGTCCGGCCGCACCCGGACGTCGGCCCCGGCCCTGGAGGGACCCTCACGGACGGGCGGGCGCCCAGCGCCGTCCGTTGGTGAGGTTCTCCAGCCCGGCCCAGGCGAAGTTCATCAGCGTCCGGGCCCGCTCGGTGGCCGAAGGCGCCTCGTCCGTGCGGGCGTTGGACCACCCGGCGAGCGCCTCGGCGGCGCCCACCAGCGCGTTGGCCAGCCCGGACGCCTCGTGCCCGGCCAGGGGCGCGCCGCAGCTGCCCTCGGCCGCGGTCTCCGCTATCAGGTGGGTGACGATGTCGACGAGCTTCTGCCGCACGGCGGCCACTTCCAGCGCGAAGGGCTCGCCGTGCGTGCGGGCCTGGCAGTGCAGGACCGCCCAGCCGTCGGGGTGGGCGGCCGTGTGCGCGAAGAACCCGCGCAGGCCGTCCCACAGCCGCCGCTCGGCGGGCGAGTCCGGGTCCACCGCGTCCCGCACGGCCCTGACCAGCGCGTCGGCCTCCCGCCGGACGCAGGCGCTGAACAGTTCCTCCTTGGAGTTCAGGTAGAGGTACACGAGCGGCTTGGAGGCCCCGGCGAGCTCGGCGATCTCGTCCATCGACGCCGGGCGGTAGCCGCGGCGCGCGAAGACCTGCACGGCCGCGTCGAGCATCTGGCGCTCGCGCACCTCGCGCGGCATCCGCCTGACCCGGGTCTTCGGCTTCAACCGGGCCCCAGCAGCGTGGGTTTGTACAGTATTCACAAGAAACATCCCTCCGCCCCCGTAACGTTACCGGCAGGTAATGTTACGGGGAGGAGGGGCCTCAGGGAGAGAAGATCAGGCCGAACCCCGCGAACCGCAGGGTTCAAGCCATGACGATCAAGCCGCGACGGCGGATCTCCCCGGGCGCGCATGGCGCCACATGACGCCGAGTGGCACCATTTAGCGCCATCTGACGCCACGCGGTGCCACCTCTAGCCCGAATGGGCACCCGAGCCCGGACGACACCCTCCCAGCCCGGCGCCACCTCCCAGCATTTCCGCAGGTCAGAGCGCTTCTTCAGAAGTTCACACCCGAGGCGACGCCATCAGGCTTGCGCATGGCGCCACAATGGTGCCATGATGACGTCATGGACCTCACCCCGTATGTCGACACCCTCCGCCGCGAACTCGCGGTGGCCGCCGAGGCCGGTGGCGACGAAGCCCGCGAGCTGGCCGAGCGGCTCACCGCCCCTCTGGAGTCGGCGACCCGGCTGACCCTGCTGAACGTGCTCTCCGCGGCGATGGACGAGATCACCCGCGAGCTCGCCCCCGGCTCGGTCGACGTACGGCTGCGCGGCCTGGACCCCGACTTCGTGGTGACCCTGCCGTCCACCGACGGCGGCGCCCCCGCCGCGCCGGCCGCGCCCGTCGAGCCGTTCACGGCCCCGGCCCCGGCCGACGGCGACGAGGGCGGCACCGCCCGCGTCAACCTGCGCCTGCCCGCCCACCTCAAGGCCCGCGCCGAGGAGGCCGCGAGCCGCGAGGGCCTGTCGGTCAACGCGTGGCTGGTGCGCGCCGTGTCGGCCGCGGTCGACGGCGGCACCCGGCCGCGCACGCCGGAGAGGGCCCAGACGATCGGACAGAGCATCACGGGCTGGATGCGTTAACCGCCTTCGCGCCCGCACCCCGCACCACTTCACCCACACCACGTCCCACCTGCTGGGACGACCCCAAGACCCAAGAGGACGGGACAGCCATGCCTTCTTTCGAGACCTCCGGACCGCTCTCGGCCACGGCGCACGTGGAGGCCGGTTCCATCCAGTTCGTGGCGGGTGACCGCCTCGACACCGTCGTCGAGGTGCGGCCCCGCGACCCGAAGAAGGACCGGGACGTGCGGACGGCCGACCAGACGGAGGTCACCTGCGCGAGCGGCGTCCTGACCGTCCGGACGCCCAAGTCGAATCCGTTCGGCCGGACCGGCACCGTGGACGTGACGGTCGAACTGCCCACGGGCTCGGGCGTCGAGGTGACCGGTTCCTGGGCCCAGGTGCTCGGCACGGGCCGGCTCGGCGAGGTCCGCGTGAAGACCTCGTCCGGCGACGTCCGCCTCGACACCACCGGCCCCCTGACGCTGACCGCCTCCCACGGCTCGATCACCGTGGACCGCGTCGAGGGCACGGCCGAGATCACCACCAGCTCCGGCAGCCTGCGCGTCGGCACCGTCGACGGCCCGGCCGTCCTGAAGAACTCGCACGGCACCACGACCGTCGGCGCGGCGACCGGGGAGCTGCGGGTGCGCGGCGCCAACGGCGACATCGAGATCCGGCGGGCCGAGGGCTCGGTCACCGCCGTCACCGCGCACGGCGCCGTGCGCGTGGGCGAAGTGGCGCGCGGCACCGTCCGGCTGGAGACCTCCTACGGCACCATCGAGGTCGGCATCCGCGAGGGCACCGCCGCCTGGCTCGACGCCCACTCCAGCTCCGGCCAGGTGCGCAACATGCTCACCGCCTCCGAGACCCCGGGCAAGGCCGAGGACACCGTCGAGGTCCACGCCCGCACCCGGTACGGCAACATCGACATCCTCCGCGCGAAGGCCTGAGCTCCACTCTCGCCACCGGTCCCGCCCCCACCCCCTTCACTCTGCACCCTTCGAACGGAGGGCCCCATGCCTTCTTTTGTCATGCCCACATCCAGCCGAAGCGACGGTTACGCGTCGCCGGCCGCCGTCTCCGCCGTCGGTCTGCGCAAGTCGTACGGCGACAAGACCGTCCTCGACGGCATCGACCTGCGCATCCCGGCCGGCTCGGTCTTCGCGCTGCTCGGGCCCAACGGCGCCGGCAAGACCACCGTCGTGAAGATCCTGTCCACGCTCATCACCGCCGACGGCGGACAGGCACAGGTCGCGGGCCACGACGTCACCGCGTCACCGAACGGGGTGCGCGCCGCGATCGGCGTCACCGGCCAGTTCTCCGCCGTCGACGGACTGATCACCGGCGAGGAGAACATGCTCCTCATGGCGGACCTGCACCACCTGTCCAAGCGTGAGGGCCGGCGCGTCGCCGCCGACCTGCTGGAGCGCTTCGACCTGGTGGAGGCGGCGAAGAAGCCCGCCTCCACCTACTCCGGCGGCATGAAGCGCCGCCTCGACATCGCCATGACCCTGGTCGGCAACCCGCGCATCATCTTCCTCGACGAGCCGACCACCGGCCTCGACCCGCGCTCCCGCCACAACATGTGGGGCATCATCCGCGCCCTGGTCTCCGACGGGGTGACGGTTTTCCTCACCACCCAGTACCTGGAGGAGGCCGACGAACTCGCCGACCGCATCGCCGTGCTCAACGACGGCAAGATCGCCGCCGAGGGCACCGCCGAGGAACTGAAGCGGCTCATCCCGGGCGGGCACGTACGGCTGCGCTTCTCCGACCCCGCCGCGTACCGGTCCGCCGCCTCCGCGCTGCGCGAGGTCACCCGGGACGACGAGGCGCTGTCGCTGCAGATCCCCAGCGACGGCAGCCAGCGCGAGCTGCGCTCCATCCTCGACTGGCTGAATTCGGCCGGTATCGAGGCGGACGAGCTGACCGTGCACACCCCCGACCTCGACGACGTCTTCTTCGCCCTCACCGGCTCCGGCCGGCCGACCCAGCCGAACCAGCCGAAGGAGGCTGTCCGATGAGTTCCCTCTCCCTGGCCCTGCGCGACTCGTCCACGATGCTGCGCCGCAACCTCCTGCACGCGCGCCGCTACCCGTCCCTCACCCTGAACCTGCTGCTGACGCCGATCGTCCTGCTGCTGCTCTTCGTCTACATCTTCGGTGACGTGATGAGCGCGGGCATGGGCGACGGTGCCGACCGCTCCGATTACATCGCTTACCTCGTGCCGGGCATCTTGATGATGACGATCGGCGGCACCGTGGTCGGAACAGCGGTCTCCGTCTCCAACGACATGACCGAGGGCATCATCGCCCGCTTCCGCACCATGGCGATCCACCGCGGCTCGGTGCTCATCGGGCACGTCATCAGCAGCGTGCTGCAGTCGGTGGCCAGCGTGGTCCTCGTGGGCGCCGTCGCCGTGGCCATCGGCTTCCGGTCCACGAACGCCACGGCCCTGGAGTGGCTGGCGGCGTTCGGACTGATGGCACTGGTCGCCCTGACGCTCACCTGGATCGCGGTCGGCATGGGCATGGTCAGCCCGAACGCCGAGGCCGCCAGCAACAACGCGCTGCCGCTGATCGTCCTGCCGCTGATCTCCAGCGCCTTCGTCCCGGTCGACTCGATGCCGGGCTGGTTCCAGCCGATCGCCGAGTACCAGCCGTTCACCCCGGCCATCGAAACCCTGCGCGGCCTGCTGCTGGGCACCGAGATCGGCCACAACGGGTGGCTCGCGGTGGCCTGGTGCGTGGCCCTCTCCACGCTCGGCTACTTCTGGTCGAAGTCGGCCTTCAACCGCGACCCGAAGTAGCACCGACCACGCGGCTGCGCCCCCGGCTCACAACCGGGGGCGCAGCCGCTGTCGTTCCGGTCGCCTTTTGTCCGCCTGTCCACCTGTCCGCCTGTCCGCTTGCCGCGGTGGAAGCGGCACACCACTGTGTTTCCGCCGCCCGGCGACCGCGGCCCCGCCCAGGAGGAGTGATCTTGTCGCGCACCGAGTACTACGACGATCCGAAGGCTCCCGAGCCGAACAGCTTGGTCGTGGCCGCGTCCGCTGTCGTGACCGACGGCCAAGGCCGCGTCCTGCTGCAACGGCGCCGCGACAACGATCTGTGGGCGCTGCCCGGCGGCGGCATGGAGATGACCGATTCCCTCCCCGGCACGGCCGTCCGCGAGGTGAAGGAGGAGACCGGGCTCGACGTGGAGATCACGGGCCTGGTCGGCACGTACACCGACCCACGCCACGTGATCGCCTACTCCGACGGAGAAGTGCGACGGCAGTTCAACGTCTGCTTCACCGCCCGGGTGACCGGTGGAGAGCTGACGATCTCCGACGAGTCCACGGAGCTGCGGTTCGTCCGCCTCGACGAGATCGCCGAACTGCCCATGCACCACACCCAGCGGTTGCGCATCCATCACTTCCTGGAGTGCCGGGAGCATCCCTACCTGGGATGACGGGCCTGACTTCGTAGGCTCGCCTCATGACAGAGACCGAGCACGAGCGGCGCATGGCCCGTCCGCGCATGGCAGCGGGCGCCCTGTTCTTCAACGATCAGGGGCACGTGCTGCTGGTCCGGCCCTCCTACAAACCGAAGTGGGAGATCCCGGGCGGGTACGTCGAGACCGGCGAGTCCCCACTCTCCGCGTGCCGACGCGAGGTCCAGGAGGAACTGGGCATCTCCCCGACCATCGGCCCCCTCCTGGTGGCCGACTGGGCGCCCAGCGAAGCCGAGGGGGACAAGGTGCTCTACATCTTCGACGGCGGCCGGCTACAGCCCGGTGAACTGAACGCGATCAAGCTTGCCCCTGACGAACTGCTGGAGGCGCACTTCCACCCTGCGAAGACGCTCGACGAACTGTTGATCCCCAGGCTCGCGCGCAGAGTCACGCGTGCGATCGACGCACGGCGGCATGGCCATCCGCAGTATCTGGAGCACGGGGAACCGCCGCCTCACGGCTGACCGAGCAGACCGGGGGCGCAGCCAGGCGCGGGGGTGATCCGGTTTCGCATGTTCGGTTGTGGTGTGCGGCCCTGCTCCCCGGTCGCCATCTATACGAAGGAGCAGGGCCGCCGGCGGTGTACGGACACACACCGCCCGCCCCCGGCGCAGCCGGGCCGTCCCGCGTCTGTGGCCTATCTCAGTTACCGCAGTGCGGGTGCCGTGCCGAGGGGGTCAAAGGGGGGTGGGGGCCGTGCGGACCCTCCCAAGTACTGGCGGCCCCACCCCCCGGTCTACGGGGGCGGTTGCGACCGCAGCCGCTGCTGTTCCGCTTCCCTCCGGGTCGCTTGCTCAGCGATGCGCCGCAGCCCGGCCGTCACGAACTCCGGCGTCACCGGCGGAACATCAGCACCACGCACCCACAGGACCTGCAAACGGTGCTCCAGATCGCGTTCGGTGATCTCCCGCCACTCCTCCCACGGGATCGGGGCCAGGGCCAACGTCAGCGCGTCGTCCACCACCTCATCCCTCACTCCCACCCCGCCTCCCGGTAGCGGCGGACCCGCCGGCATTCCCTGCGGAGCCGGATCAAGTCCCGGCGCACCCGCACACTCCCGGTCACCCGGAAGACAATCCGCCGCACGACGCCCGTCATCACCACTCCGCTCGCCTGCCGGAGTGGCCCGGAAGAAACTCGTATGCACCGCCCGGAACCCCGTGTGCCCGGACCGGCCCGCATGCCCAAGCGCCCACATCTGCGGCTCTACCGCAGACTCCGACGCCTCCGAACCCGCGCCGCAGGAGGTGCACTCCATCTCGAACACCGGCGCACTGCCCACCACATCGAGCCGCAGCACCCAGTCCACGAACCGCCACACCGACCTCACCACCGTCACCGCCTCCTCTTCCCGCCCCGCACGACCCACAGCACGTCCAGCGCGGACACGCGCAACGAGGGAGCCGACCGGAAGACGAGCACGACCTCCGCCATGCCACCACGCAGGTCGTGCCGGCTGGCTTTGACCTCCACCCACCGGTTATGAACACAGACCAGATCCCTGCGCCGCACATTCGACGCCCGCACTGCCGCCATCAGGCACGCCCTTTCCCGCCGGGGGCCGACAGCACGGCCCACACCGACTTCCCGGCCCCGGCCCGGTCGCTCACGCCCCAGCTGTCCGCCAGCCCGTCCACCAGGACCAGACCCCGGCCGCCCTCACCACCCGGGGCGCGCCGCACGGGCAGCCCCTCGTACGCGTCATCGACCGCGATCCGCACACCGTCAACCTCATGCCTGCGAAAACACGTCTGGATCTTCCGTCCCGGCGAGACATGCGCGTGGACGACCGCATTCGTCAGCAGCTCCGAGAGCACCAGGGCCGCCACATCCTCGATCGACGCCAAGTCCCAGTCCGCGAGCGCCTTACGCAACTCCGCGCGTGCCAGGCCGACGCAGCGCGGGGAGCGGGCCCAACGCCGCGTCACCACATCCCCATTCACGCCATCCCGTCGTCTCTTCATGCCCTACAGACTCACGAACAGGCGAGCACGGCATAAGGCCCAACGGTTTACCCAGGGTGGGTAACATCGCGACAGGTAGAACAGCAGTGATCATCAGCGCAAGCCACCCGCGAGCTGGAGCGCCCTGCATGCCTCAGTCCAACGAACCTCCGGCCCTGTCCGTCGAGTTGCTCTCGCACCCCGAAATGCTCGCCGCCTGCCGCGCCCGCGACTTCTCCAAGGTTTTTGCCCTTGCGAAGCGCGCCGGGATCTACCCTTCGCTCATCGCACGGCGATGCGACCTGACACCCAGCCGGGTTGGAGAAGTGATCTCCGGATCTCGCCAGCTCAGGGACATGGCCATCGTCGAACGGGTAGCGGATGGTCTGCGCATCCCGGGGCACATGCTGGGGCTGGCCAGGAGGGCATGGGAAGCACCCCCCACGCCCGCGCATCCCACTCGGCAAGCGACGGGGCTCTTGGCGGCGCAAGCCCTTGGTGAACCCGTCAGTGCTGTCCCGGGCACGGACCTGGACAGCATCTTGGCCGTGGCCACCGGGTCCAAGCTGAGCCCGGCGACACTGCGTGCGCTCCATTCGTCCATCGAGGACTACTGGCGACGCGACGACGAGCATGGCGGCGAGGTGCTGCGTCCCGCTGTGGTGGGTCAATTACGTTTCGTCGTAAGTCTGATCAAAGACGCCGCCCAGGGCACCCACCGGCACAGCCTCTACGCGATCGCCGCCGAACTTGCGAGGCTGACCGGATGGACCTATTTCGATGCCCGCCAGTACAGCCAGGCCCGTACCTACTTCACCGAGGCCCTCCAGTTGGCAAAGGCAATCGATGACCGACAGTTCATGGCCAACGTGCTGTCGTGCATGAGTTTGCAGGCCACCTACGAAGACCGGCCGTCAGACGCCGTGGCACTGTCTGCTGCTGCTCAGGACACCGCACGCGACCATGGCGGAACCCCACGGGTGATGTCCATGCTGTCGATGCGCGAAGCGTTCGCGCATGCGTCCATGAACAACCGGACCTCTGCTCACGCAGCGATCGCCGAGTCTCATCGTCAGTTCGAGCGAATCTCCACCGAAGATCCGGACCCGCCGTGGGTCGCCTACTTCGATGAGCCCAAGCTGATTGTGGACACTGGGATTGCCCACGGCCGGCTCGGCGAGGCAGACATCGCTGAACCACTGATCTCCGATGCCCTGCGGCGTGAGGACTCCCGCAACCAACGTGGCCGGGCCTTTCACTCCTTCTGGCTGGCCACCACGCAGTTGCAGCGAGGCAAGGTGGACCAGGCATGTCACACAGCCACCGCGGCCCTTGAGACGGCCACTGCCGTGGGCTCCGAGAGAGTCAAGGGGCACCTGCGGGACTTCCAATACCAGCTTGCTCCATACGGAGGGCAGCCCACAGCCGTGGCATTCGAGGCACGACTACGGGCGGCACTGCTGTGACCCTCAGCGAATCGATTCGTCCATCAGCACGTAGAGAACTCCGACGAGAGAGCCGCTACTGACGATCTCTCGCCGGTCGATCATGTCGCGCACGCGGTCCAAGGGAATCCACTCGATCCGATCGGACTCGTTCTTCTCCGTCGGCGGGCCGATGTGTGTGGCGCCATCGGCTCGGAACACGTAGTGCTGAGAGTCCGTGATCCCGTTCGCGGGCTCCGCGTATATCAACGGCTTCATGGCGCCCGCCCGCCAGCCGGTCTCTTCCTCGACCTCACGAGCAGCAGCCTCCTCCGGAGACTCACCTTCTTCGATCAACCCCATGGGCAGTTCCCACGCCCACTTGTCCGTGATGAAACGATGGCGCCACATCATCAAGATCTCGCGCCGCTCGTTGACCACAGCCGCCACGGCCAGGTGGCGGAGCCGCACGACATGGTGTTCCCAACGCCGCCCGTCCGGCTGCTCAACGTCGATAAGACACAGGTTCACCCATTGGTTGGTGTAGATCTTTCGCTCGCCATGGGTCTTCCAGTGCATGTGAGTTGCCCCTCTCGCAAACAGCTTCCAGCATCCCAGAAGCCGCGCTACACCGAGCAGCCAGCACACCAACTGCGCTGGTCAACTACCACTACGCCAAGCCGCCCACGCACAGCGCCCCCGGTCTCCGCGAGGAGACCGGGGGCGCTGTGGAACGTTCCGCTAGGCCGCAGCCGCAACCGCCTGCGGCTCGGCGTTCAGCTTCGAGCCGTCGGCCGTGGCGTACGCCTCGCGGTCGAGGATCTTCTCCCGCGACGCGACGATGATCGGAACCACCGACTGGCCGGCGACGTTCGTCGCAGTCCGCATCATGTCCACGATCGGGTCGATGGCCAGCAGCAGGCCCACGCCCGCCATCGGCAGGCCCAGCGTCGACAGCGTCAGGGTCAGCATCACCGTCGCACCGGTCAGACCGGCCGTCGCGGCCGAGCCGATGACGGAGACGAAGGCGATCAGGATGTAGTCCCGGATGCCCAGGTCCACGTCGAAGACCTGCGCCACGAAGATCGCGGCGATCGCCGGGTAGATCGAGGCGCAGCCGTCCATCTTGGTCGTCGAGCCGAACGGCACCGCGAAGCTCGCGTACTCCTTGGGCACGCCCAGGCGCTCGGTGACCTTCTGGGTCAGCGGCATGGTGCCCACGGAGGAGCGGGAGACGAAGGCCAGCTGGATGGCGGGCCAGGCGCCCTTGAAGAACTGCAGCGGGCTGACCTTGGCGACGGTGGCGAGCAGCAGCGGGTAGACGCCGAACATCACGATGGCGCAGCCGACGTAGATGTCCGCGGTGAACGTCGCGTACTTGCTGACCAGGTTCCAGCCGTAGGTGGCGATGGCCGTGCCGACCAGGCCCAGGCTGCCCAGCGGGGCGAGCCGGATGACCCACCACAGGACCTTCTGGAGCAGCTCCAGCGCGGACTGGCTGAGGTCGAGGACCGGCTTGGCCTTGTCGCCGACCTGGAGGATGGCGATGCCCGCGGCGGCGGCCATGAAGACGATCTGCAGGACGTTCAGCTCGGTGAACGGCGTGATGACGTCGGTCGGGATGATGCCGGTCAGGAAGTCCAGCCACGAGCCGTGCTTCTTGGGCTCCTTGCCGTCGGCCGCGGTGAGGCCGGTGCCGGCGCCGGGGTTGGTGAGCAGGCCGATCGCGAGGCCGATGACGACCGCGATCAGCGACGTGATCATGAACCAGAGCAGGGTGCGGGTGGCGAGCCGGGCCGCGTTGGAGACGTTCCGCAGATTGGTGATCGACACCATGATCGCGAAGAACACCAGCGGGGCGATGACGACCATCAGCAGCTGGACGAAGAGCGTGCCGATCTTGTCGAGGGTGACCTCCAGCCAGTGGATGTCACCGCTCTTGGCCGCCCAGCCCAGCAGGGCGCCGAGGACGAGACCGAGCAGGATCTGGGCCCAGAAGGGGACCTTGGGCAGGCGCCCGAATATGGACGTCTTGGGGGACGTGGGCGTCGATGACGACGTGGGTGTCGATGACAACGGATACTCCGGGGACTGGGGGTACCCACGGCACCGGGCCGGGGGAAGTCAGGTAAGGGGCGGGACGCGCCAGGGAGGTCCGTACTCACCCGGGTGCGACCGGGAGGTACCCCCGAGGATCTGGCCGCGGGAGGCATACGTCAGCGGCAGCGACAGGCCGCGGACGTACAGCGGCAGAGATCGACGTGCAGGCGCGCCACGAGCGCGGGGCTCGCGGGGTATCGGTGCGCTGCTGCTGTCTTCATGTCGAATACGTTAACACTGCAACTTTGGGGAACTCAAAGCTCTACTTTGAGTTCCGGGCCCGAAGGGGCGCCGCGGCAGGGGTGGGACACGCGAACGCCCCGCCACAGAGCGGCTGCTCCGGGGCGGGGCGTCGGGCGATGTGAGGAGACTTACACCCGGTACAGGGTGTTCCGTCCCTTTATCGAAGGGACGGCTCAGGCCACCCCGTCCTCCTGGCCGGTGTTGGCGGCCATCCGCTCCTTCGCGCGGTCCACGCGCGCGACGATCTGCTCGGACATCGCGTCGCGCTGCTTGCGCAGCAGGACCCAGCTGAGCGGAGCGGAGATGACGAGCGCGAGCAGGATCATCCAGACGAGGTTCGAGCCGCGCGCGGCGATCGGGACGGCGCCCGCCCAGCAGAGCCCGTAGACGACACCGAAGCAGACGATGAGCAGGCCGACGCGCAGAGCGGTGTAGCGGAGCGAGGCGAACTTCTGGCTACTCACGGACGGGACCTTCTTCTCAACGACAACCGAAAGGGTCGCTCTCCAGTCAAGCACGGACCGGAGTGGATCAGACCAGCGGGAGCCACATCGTAATGTCGTCGCGGTCGTCACCGGCCGCGACACGGATGCCGGCGGGCACCCGTCCGGTCTCCTTGAAGCCGCAGCGGGCGTAGAAGTCCTCGGTGCCCATGCCGCCGCGCACACCGAGCCGCAGCGCCTCGAAGCCCTGCTCGCGGGCCATGCCGATGGTCTCGCGCAGCATGCGCCGGCCGTGCCCGCCGCCCTGGAGCTCCGGGTGGATCATGACGGCGACCACGGTGCACCAGTGCCGCATGAGGGAGTGCGCGTTGAACTGGAGGAACGCGGTGCCCACCAGCCGCCCCTCCGGCCCCCCTTCGCACACGGCCAGCATCCGCGACCGGCCGGCGAGCACGTCCTCGATCTGCCGCTCGGCGACGGGCCGCACCTCGTCGGCGGTCACGGGCGGGACGAAGCCGACGGCGCCGCCGGCCTGTGACACCTCCAGCCAGAGGCGGTGCAGCGCGTCGCGCAGGGCCGGGGTCAGTTCGGGGTCACGGACGTGCGTAAGGGTCATGACCGCCATGCAAGCATTACCCACCGCTCCGGCGCAACGAAAAAACCCCGGCGGTGAACCTGGCCGGACCAGGTTCACCGCCGGGGCTTCCCCGCAGCGCGGGAGAGCAGCAAGAAGATCGGCAGAGATCAGAGGCGCATCGGCTGCGGGGACTCGCGCAGCGAGGCGTCCGGGCCGGGGTACTCGCGGATGACCTCGTAGCGGGTGTTGCGCTCCACCGGGCGGAAGCCCGCCTCGCGGATGAGGTCGAGCAGGTCCTCACGGCCGAGCTTGTTGGGCGTGCCGTAGTTGTCCGCGTCGTGCGTGATCTTGTACTCGACGACCGAGCCGTCCATGTCGTCCGCGCCGTGCTGGAGCGCGAGCTGCGCGGTCTGGACGCCGTGCATCACCCAGAACACCTTGACGTGCTGGACGTTGTCGAAGAGCAGCCGCGAGACCGCGAAGGTCTTCAGCGCCTCGGCGCCCGTCGCCATCGAGGTCCGCGCCTGGAGGCGGTTGCGGACCTTGCCGTCCTTCATGTCCACGAAGTCGTGCTGGTAGCGCAGCGGGATGAAGACGTGGAAGCCGCCGGTCTCGTCCTGCAGCTCGCGCAGGCGCAGCACGTGGTCCACGCGGTGGCGCGGCTCCTCGATGTGCCCGTAGAGCATCGTGCACGGGCCCTTGAGGCCCTTGGAGTGCGCGAGGCGGTGGATGCGCGACCAGTCCTCCCAGTGGGTGTCGTGGTCGACGATGTGCTGCCGGACCTCCCAGTCGAAGATCTCGGCGCCACCGCCGGTCAGCGACTCCAGGCCGGCGTCGATCAGCTCGTCGAGGATCTCCGAGGCGGGCATGCCGGAGATCTTCTCGAAGTGCTGGATCTCGGTGGCCGTGAACGCCTTCAGGGAGACGTTCGGCAGGGCCTCCTTGAGCGCCTTCAGCGAGCGGGGGTAGTAGCGCCACGGCAGCGTCGGGTGCAGGCCGTTGACGATGTGCAGCTCGGTGAGGTTCTCGTTCTCCATCGCCTTGGCGAGGCGGACGGCCTCCTCGATGCGCATGGTGTACGCGTCCTTCTCGCCCGGCTTGCGCTGGAACGAGCAGTACGCGCACGACGCCGTGCACACGTTGGTCATGTTGAGGTGGCGGTTGACGTTGAAGTGGACGACGTCGCCGTTCTTGCGCGTCCGCACCTCGTGGGCGAGCCCGCCCAGCCACGCCAGGTCGTCGGACTCGTAGAGGGCGATGCCGTCCTCGCGGGTCAGCCGCTCCCCGGCGTGGACCTTCTCCTCCAGCTCACGCTTGAGCCCAGCGTCCATTGCGTCCGCCTCTCCCATACATCCGCTTCTGCAACCTTGTCGAGCCTACTCCCCCACTTTTCGGGCGGGAGGGGCGCCCATGCCCTACGGCTCCGCCGCCGGGGCCTGTCCGACGGGGCCTGCCCGACGGGACTTCGGCTGCGGCCCGCCGTTGCCGCCTGCGGCGGCGGGCGCCCTGCGGGCGCGTCCTCAATCGCCGGACGGGCTGACAACGACTGAGCCCAGCCACATCAGCCCCCGTGATCCGCCGGACGGCCCTACGCCTCCTCCGGCAGCTCCCCGACGCGGTTCTCCCACTTGGTGGAGAGCACGATCGTGGTGCGGGTCCTGGCCACGCCCTTGGTGCCCGAGAGCCGGCGGATGGTCCGCTCCAGGCCGTCCACGTCGCCGACGCGCACCTTGAGCATGTAGGAGTCGTCGCCCGCGATGAACCAGCAGTCCTCGATCTCCGCCAGGTCGCGCAGCCGGCGCGCCACGTCCTCGTGGTCGGCGGCGTCCGAGAGCTGGATGCCGATCAGCGCCGTGACGCCGAGGCCGAGCGAGGCCGCGTCGACGGTCGCCCGGTATCCGGTGATCACACCGGCCGCCTCCAGGCGGTTGATCCGGTCCGTAACGCTCGGCCCGGAGAGGCCGACGAGCCTGCCCAGCTCCGCGTACGAGGCCCGGCCGTTCTCCCGGAGGGCCTGGATGAGCTGCCTGTCCACCGCGTCCATAACCTGGCACCTTTCAATAATCAGCGAACTCGCCGCTTTGTATGTAGAATCTAAGGCATACAGGGGTTTACGACCTGTGAATCTCTCGACAGATCCCTAGATCAGCGACGATCCTTCAGGAGTGATCTTCCCGTGTACACGATCGAGATGGCCTACGCCCGTATGCGCGAGCTGCAGGACCTGGCCAACCGCTCGCGTGCCCACCGGCCCGCCTCGGCCGAGCGCACCACCCAGGCCAAGCCGGCCCGGGCCGCCGCGCGCGCCGAGAAGCGCTAGCCCTCACCCCGGGGAGCGTGCTTCACCCAGCTCCCCCTTCCACCGGCGGTAGAGCTGGTGCGGCACACCGGCCGCGTCCAGCACCCGCCCCGCGACGAAGTCCACGAGATCCTGGATGTGCGTCGCACCCGCGTAGAACGCCGGAGAGGCGGGCAGCACCACGGCGCCCGCCTCGTCCAGCGCCACCAGCTGCTTCAGCGTCTGACCGCTCAGCGGCGTCTCCCGCACGGCGACGACCAGCGGCCGCCGCTCCTTGAGCGTCACGCTCGCCACCCGCTGCAGCAGGTCCTTCGACAGCCCCAGCGCCACCCCGGCCACGCACGCCGTGCTCGCCGGGACGATCAGCATCCCCTTCACCGGGTACGAGCCGGAGGACGGCCCGGCCGCGAGGTCACCGGCCGCCCAGTACCGGACGTCCGCGAGGTCCGCCTCGAAGTGCGGCTTGCCGTCCGCGCCCAGGGCCAGCCACGCCCGCAGGTCCTCCTGCCAGTGCGCGTCCCGGAACCCGATCCCGGTCTCGTCCAGCAGCGTCAGCCGCGACGCCCGGCTGACCACCAGGTCCACGGCCTCCCCGGCAGCCAGCAACCCCCGCACCACGGCGGCGGCGTACGGTGTCCCGGACGCGCCAGAGACCCCGACCACCCAGGGGCGGCGTTCCTGACCTCGCGTCGCATGTGCGGCTGTCTCTCGGTACGGCTCCACAGCCCGAGCCTAGCCGCAGCCGCCGGACCCGATTTCCCGGCCGCCATGGGGGTGTCCGGAGAGGAAAGTCCTTTGACATGATTATTCGTCCTGGATTTCAGTTGCGATCGACCACCGACCAGTCACACGGGGAGCACACCATTCACCGCAAGCGCAAGGCCCTTGCCGCACTCGGCTGCGTCGCCCTCATCGGCTCCGCCTCCGTAGCCTGCGACTCCGACGACAACACCAGCCCGGACGCGAAGGTCAAGGGCGCGTTCGAACGGCTCGGCAAGCAGAAGTCGCTCTCCGCCGAGGTCGGTTTCGACGCGAGCGCGGACAAGATATTCACCGCCATGAAGGACCAGGACGACTTCGACCGCGGCGACGCCGACCTGCTCGCGAGCCTGCGCCTGTCCTACGGCGTCAGCTACGGCAAGCCGCTCAAGGACGTCGGCAAGGACGACGAGGGCGGCCAGGGCTCCTTCAAGCTGACGAAGAAGGGCGCCCCGCTGGTCGAGGTCCGGACGCTCGGCGCGCGCAAGCTCTACGCCCGTGGTGACGTCAAGGCCCTCGCCGAGCTCGCCGACCAGGGCGAGAAGGCGGAGAAGCGCGCCAAGGGCGGCAAGAGCTCCGACGGCCCCTCCTTCGACGAGCTCGCCAAGAAGGCCGACGAGCTGCCGTCCTCCATGGACTCCGTCAAGAGCGCCTTCAAGGGCGAGTGGGTCCTCCTCGACCCCAAGTCCTTCGAGGAGTTCGGCCCGGCCGCCAAGCAGAAGAAGAAGGACGGCGAGCTCGACACGAAGACCCAGAAGCAGGTCCTCGACGCCCTGGAGAAGGCCCTGCTGAACAACGCGACCTACAAGGACGCGGGCCGCAAGAACGGCGCCGACCACGTCACGGTCACCGTCTCCCGGCAGAAGGCCGGCAAGGACCTCGCCGAGGGCCTGAAGCCGCTGACCAAGGCGCTCGGCGAGAAGGCTGGCAAGCTCTCGAAGCTGGAGAAGCAGCCCGACGAAAACCTGACCGTCGACGTCGCCGTCAAGAACGGCATGCTCTCCGGCGTGACCGTCGACCTCGGCCAGCTCGACAAGAAGATCAAGGGCGAGCTGCCGCTGACCCTTCTCGTCAAGGGCGGCGCGGGCAAGGTCAAGGCCCCGGAGGGGGCGAAGGAGCTCAAGCCGCAGGACCTCATGGGCGCGGCCATGCTCATGTTCCGCGACAAGCTCCCGGGCGGCGGCTCGGACAAGGGCCTGGGCCTGAGCGACGAGCCGGCCGGCTTCGACAGCGACATGGCGCTCTGACGTCCGCACCCACGCGAAAGGGGCGGCTCCACCGTGCGGTGGGGCCGCCCCTTTTTCCGGGGTACGGGCGGGGTCAGACCGTCAGGCCCCGCACCAGCAGGTCCAGCAGGGCGCACCCGAAAAGGGCTATGCCGATGAACCCGTTGACCGTGAAGAACGCCCGGTTCAGCCGGGACAGGTCGTGCGGGCGGACGATCGTGTGCTCGTAGACGAACGCCACCGTCACCACCACCAGGCCGGCCCAGAAGAACACCCCGGCGTCCGTGGCCAGGGCGTACCAGACCAGCAGGGCCGTGGTCACCACGTGGCACGCCCGCGCGCCGTGCAGCGCGGCGGGGACGCCGAAGCGGGCCGGGACGGACTTCACGCCCTCCGCGCGGTCCGCCAGCACGTCCTGGCAGCCGAAGATCAGGTCGAAGCCGCCGATCCACACCCCGACCGCCAGGCCGAGGATCACCGCGTCCCACGACCACTCACCGGTGATCGCCAGCCAGGCGCCGACCGGGCCGATGGCCTGGGCGAGGCCGAGGATCGCGTGCGGGAAGTGGGTGAACCGCTTCCCGTACGGATAGACCACCATCGGAACCACGGCGAGCGGCGCGAGCGCCAGACAGAGCGGGTTGAGCAGCGCGGCCGCGCCCAGGAAGAAGAAGACGGCGATCAGCGCGCCCGTCCAGGCCGACCGCACGGAGACGGCGCCGGTGACCAGCTCGCGGCCGGCGGTGCGCGGGTTACGGGCGTCGATCTCTCGGTCGATGATGCGGTTGCAGGCCATCGCGAACGTCCGCAGGCCCACCATCGCGACGGTCACCAGGAGCAGCCGCGTCCAGTGGATGTTCTCGTCCCACTGGTACATCGCGGTGAGGGAGGCGATGTAGGCGAAGGGCAGCGCGAAGATCGAGTGCTCGATGAGCACGAGGCGCAGGAAGGCCTTCACCTTGCCGCTGGACGGGGCGGGGCCGGGGCTGAGAACCCCTTCGGCGGCGGAGGTCACAGCCCGTACTCCGGTTCATCCCCGCAGGGGCGGGGAGACCCCGGCCGCGCACCTTCCACCATCATCGGCATACGGCTCACAGCCCGTACTCCTTCCAGCGCTTCGTCACACGTTCGGATGTCTCCGGGTCCGACTCGACCATGTGCGGCCAGCCGCCGTCGCGGGTGTAGCCCTCCTCGGGCCACTTCGCCGTCGCGTCGATGCCCGCCTTGCCGCCCCAGAACTGCTGGTACGAGGCGTGGTCGAGGTGGTCGACCGGGCCCTCGACGACGGTGAGGTCGCGGGCGTAGTCGGTGTTGCCCAGCGCCCGCCAGGACACTTCGTGCAGGTCGTGCACGTCGCAGTCCGCGTCGACCACGATGATCAGCTTGGTCAGCGACATCATGTGGGCGCCCCAGACGGCGTGCATGACCTTCTGGGCGTGCTTGGGGTACTTCTTGTCGATCGAGACGATCGCGCAGTTGTGGAAGCCGCCCGACTCCGGCAGGTGGTAGTCCACGATGTCCGGAATGATGATCTTCAGCAGGGGCAGGAAGAACCGCTCCGTGGCCCGGCCGAGCGGCCCGTCCTCGGTGGGCGGCCGGCCCACGACGATGGACTGGAGCAGCGGGCGCCTGCGCATCGTGACGCAGTCGATCGTGAGAGCGGGGAACGGTTCCTGCGGGGTGTAGAAGCCGGTGTGGTCGCCGAAGGGGCCCTCCGGCAGCATCTCGCCGGGCTCCAGCCAGCCCTCGATGACGACCTCGGCGTTGGCCGGCACCTGGAGCGGGACGGTCTTGCAGTCGACCATCTCGACCCGCTTGCCGGAGACGAAGCCGGCGAAGAGGTACTCGTCGATGTCGCCGGGCAGCGGGGCGGTCGAGGCGTAGGTGACGGCGGGCGGGCAGCCGAAGGCGATGGCGACGGGCAGCTTCTCGCCGCGCTTGGCCGCCACCTGGTAGTGGTTGCGGCTGTCCTTGTGGATCTGCCAGTGCATCCCGATGGTGCGCTTGTCGTGGCGCTGGAGCCGGTAGAGGCCGAGGTTGCGCACGCCCGTCTCGGGGTGCTTGGTGTGGGTGAGGCCCAGGTTGAAGAACGAGCCGCCGTCCTCGGGCCAGGTGAAGAGCGCGGGCAGCTGGTCGAGGTCGACGCCGTCGCCGGTCAGGACCACTTCCTGGACCGGGGCGTCCTTGACCTTGCGCGGTGGCACGTGCGCCATCGCACCCAGCTTGCCGAACGCCTCGCGCATCCCGACGAAGCCCTGCGGCAGCTCGGGCTTGAGCAGCCCGCCGATCTTGTCGCTGATCTCGTCGTAGGACGTCAGGCCGAGCGCCTTGAGCAGCCGGCGGTCGGTGCCGAAGACGTTCATGGCGAGCGGCATGGCCGCGCCCTTGACGTTCTCGAAGAGGAGCGCGGGGCCGCCGGCCTTGTTGACCCGGTCGGTGATCTCGCCGATTTCCAGGTACGGGTCGACTTCGGCCTTGATGCGCTTGAGGTCGCCGTCGCGCTCCAGCGCCCGGAGGAACGAGCGGAGATCGTCATAAGCCATGCGTTCCAGTATCAAGCACGCACTACCCTGGACCCGTCACGGGGGCCGCCCAGCGGTCCGCACCACCGCTCACCGGGAGCCCGCCACCATGCTCAGGATCCTGCCCTTCCTGCTGATCCTGGCCTTGTGGATCTACACGTTCGTCGACTGTCTGAACACCCCGGAGAAAGAGGTCCGGGGCCTGCCGAAGATCGCCTGGGTGCTGATCATCCTGCTCTTCGGCGAGGTGCTGCTCGGGCCGGTCGCCTGGCTGCTCGCCGGCCGGCCGCGCGGCGGGGCCGGTCCGCGCCCGTACGGGCGCCGCGGCGGCGGGGGCCGCGGGTGGGTCGCGCCGGACGACAACCCCGAGTTCCTGAAGTCGCTGAAGCCGGACGAGAAGAAGGACGACGGCCCCCCGGGCGACACGCCGCCCGCGGGCTGACGCCGGACGGCGCAGCGAGGCTTCCCTCGATCGGGTGAGGCGCGCCGGGCCGGTCGACGGCCGCGGCGCCCAACGGGCGCCTCTCCAGCGGTAGTTGACACGCCGCTCACCCGCCCCCTCCTGCCCTCGGTACGGGCGTGCCGGGAGTGTCCCTCGGGTCACACTGTGGCTCACGCGGCTCCAGGGACACCAGAGAGAGGGGCATGCCATGCCCGACATGACCCGGCGCAGACTGCTCGGCTCCGCGGCGGGCGCGGTCGGCGGCGCCGCGGCGCTGTCCGTGCTGTCGGCGCTGCCGCCCAGCGTGCGGCGTGCCGTCGCGGCCGGACCGGCCCGGGCCGGCTCGCTGAGCGACATCAAGCACGTGGTGCTGCTGATGCAGGAGAACCGGTCCTTCGACCACTATTTCGGCACGCTCAAGGGCGTGCGCGGCTTCGCCGACCCGGACGCCCTCACCCTGCCCGGCGGCCGGAGCGTCTTCCACCAGCCGGACGCGAAGAACCCGGCCGGCCACCTGCTGCCGTTCCACCTGGACACCCGGCGCACCAGCGCCCAGGCGATCCCCTCCACGAGCCACGCCTGGGCGGTGCAGCACGAGGCGTGGAACGGCGGGAAGATGGACCGCTGGCTGCCCGCGCACCGCAAGGCGGACGGGGCGAACGGGCCCTACGTGATGGGGTACCACACCCGGGAGGACATCCCCTTCCAGTTCGCGCTGGCCGAGGCGTTCACGGTCTGCGACCACTACTTCTGCTCGGTCCTGGGCCCCACCTGGCCCAACCGGCTCTACTGGATGACGGGCACCATCGACCCCTCCGGCGCCCGGGGCGGACCGGTCATCGACAACACCGCCCCCAAGCCCTACCGCTGGACCACCTACGCGGAGCGGCTGCAGTCGGCGGGCGTCAGCTGGCGCGTCTACCAGCAGCAGGACAACTACGGGTGCAACATGCTGGAGCAGTTCCAGTCCTTCAAGAACGCGAAGCCGGGCGAGCCGCTGTACGAGCGCGGCATGCGGCGGCTGCCCGAGGGGACCTTCGAGGACGACGCCCGCAACGACCGGCTGCCGGCCGTCTCCTGGATCATCCCCACGGCGGCCCAGTCGGAGCACCCGCGGTACCTGCCGGCCGCGGGCGCGGCCTACGTCGCGAAGAAGATCGAGGCCATCGCCGACAACCCCGCGGTGTGGCGCAAGACCGCGTTCATCCTGAACTACGACGAGAACGACGGCCTCTTCGACCACGTGCCGCCGCCGGTGCCGCCCGCGGGCACGGCGGACGAGTTCGTGGGGGGCCTGCCGATCGGCGGGGGGTTCCGGGTCCCGTGCGTCGTGGTGTCGCCGTGGACGGTGGGCGGCTGGGCCGCCGGGGAGGCGTTCGACCACACGTCGGTGCTGCGGTTCCTGGAGCGCTGGACGGGGGTGAAGGAGCCCAACATCAGCGACTGGCGGCGGTCCGCCTTCGGCGATCTGACCTCGGCGTTCGGCTTCGCGGACCCGCCGGTGGCGGCCCCGCCGAAGCTGCCCGCCGACACCGCGGAGCGGCTGGAGCGGGCCAAGAAGGACGTGGCGAGGCTGCCCAAGCCGACCCTGCCGGGCGCCCGGCAGGATCCGCCGCACCAGGAGAAGGGCACCCGGCCCCGCCGCTGAGCGCCGGGCTGGAGAGGGGCGCAGAGCGCTCCGCTGGAATGGGGTGCTTCAGCCGCGGGTGTGTGGTGGCTGGTCGCGCGGTTCCCCGCGCCCCTTCGGGGCGCTCAGGCCGGGCCGGAGGGCCTGAGCTCGTACTCCTCCCGCAGCTCCCGCCAGCGGTCCAGCGTCCACGCCGACCAGTTCGCGGGGCGGCCGGCGAGGGCCTCGCGGAGGTACTCGAAGTGGTGGTGCCAGCCCGCCAGGCAGTCCAGGCGCACGGCGTCGGTGCCCGTCACCTCGTTGGTGAAGTGCAGCAGGGTGCCGCCGCCCGCGGCCGGTTCGAGGGCGAACCGGATGCGGCCGTGGATGTCGACGGTGTACTCCGCGGTGCGCGGCGGCTCCCAGGCGGTGATCCGGCCGGGGGCGACGGTCGCGTGGCCCCTGGGGTCGGTGTTGAGCCAGCGGAGGGTCACCGCGCCCTCCGGGCGGGCCTCGAAGGGGTCCGCGGCGGCCAGCCAGGCCGGGAGGACCTCGGGGGTGGCGACGGCCGCCCACACCTCCTCCACGGGGTACGGCAGGGACAGCTCGAAGCGGAGGGTGTGGGTATCGCCCTGGGTCTCGGACGTTCCGTGGGGATCGGGAGTCGCCATGGGAACAGCTCTACCACCACGGCCCGCGTCCCGCGCCTCGGAAGGCGGGGCAGCGGGCCGTGGGGCGGGCGCGGGCGGGCTCAGACGCCGGCGTAGGAGTGCTTGCCGGTGACGAAGATGTTCACGCCGTAGTAATTGAAGAGGTAGCAGGCGAACGCGGCCAGCGCGATGTACGCGGCCTTGCGGCCCTTCCACCCGGCGGTGGCCCGGGCGTGCAGGTAGCAGGCGTAGGCGACCCAGGTGATGAAGGACCAGACCTCCTTGGGGTCCCAGCCCCAGTAGCGGCCCCAGGCGGCCTCGGCCCAGATGGCGCCGGCGACGATCGTGAACGTCCACAGCGGGAAGACGGTGGCGTTGACGCGGTAGGCCAGCTTGTCGAGGTTGGCGGCGGCGGGCAGCCGGGAGATGGGGTTGTCGGTGGTCCGGGCCAGCTTCGCCTTGAACCGGGCGTACTTGCGCTCCGGCGGCAGCTCGGCCAGGTAGCGGTCCAGGCCGGCGCCGGTGCGGCCGCTGACCAGGCGCGCCTCGTAGCCGTCGCGGAAGAGGTAGAGCAGCGTGGAGCAGGCGCCCACCCACAGGGCGGCGCCGGAGATGATCGCGCAGGAGACGTGGATCCACAGCCAGTAGGAGTGGAGCGCGGGCACCAGCTGGTCGCTGTCGGTGTACAGCACGGACAGGGCCAGGCCCAGGTCCAGGAGGATGGTGGTGGTCAGCGGGAGACCGAGCCAGCGCACGTTCTTCTTGGCGACGAGCAGTCCGAGGTAGACCGCGACGACGGTCACGCCGAAGGTCGTGGAGAACTCGTACATGTTGCCCCAGGGGGCCCGCTCGACCGACAGCGCCCGGGTGATGACCGAGGACGCGTGGAGGAGGAACGCGAGCACCGTCAGGGAGACGGCGATCCGCCCGTAGACGTCGCCCTTCTCGCTGGTGCCGGCCGCGCCGGGCCCGTCGGGGACGTCACGGCCGCCCGCGGCGGAGCGGGTGACGACCTTGGGGCGCTCCAGCACGGCCGTGCCGCCGCCCTGCCGCTCGGCCGCCTGACCACCACCGGCGGCCGCGGCCTCGCGCTCGGTGGTGAGCGCGGCGGCGGTGCGGCCGACCGCGCTGCGGCTGCCGAGCACCCACTCGGCGATGTGCGCGAGGAAGGCCAGGGTGTAGACAGCCATGGCCGAATAGATCAGCACATTGCTGATATTGGCCAGGTTCTCGTTGGCTGCGGCAGCGATCGGTGTCACGCGCGCGCTCCTTCGGAGGAATCAGCGGAATCTGCAAGATCACGGGGGGCGTCGGAAGGGGCGGCGGGCGGTGCGTCGCCCTGGAGCGCTGTGGCGAGGTCGGCGAGCTCCTCGGGGAGCCGCGCGGACTCGCTGCGGCCGAGGCCGGCCATCTCGACGACGGTCTGCCCGTCGGCGCCGCGGACGGCCCGTACCCAGATGCGGCGGCGCTGGATGAACAGCGACCCGGCCACCCCGACCATGGCGGCGATCGCCCCGGCGAGGGCGGTGGCGTTGCCGGGCTTCTGCGAGACCTGGAAGGTGGCCCAGGGCTTGATGCCCTCGAACTTCAGCGTGCCCGCCCCGTCGGGGAGCGTCATGGTGTCGCCGGGCTTGAGGATCTGCGCGAAGGGACTGCCGTCCTTGTCCTTGAACTGCTTCATCTTGGACACGTCGAGCTGGTAGACGCTCTGCGGCATGCCCGAGTCGATGCCGAGGCTGCCGCGGTAGGCGGTCAGGACGAGGCGGGGGTTGTCCAGGGCGGGGAACTGGGAGGCCATCTGGCCGGTCCGCAGGTCCAGGGTGGGGACGAAGTTGCCGCGGAAGCCGAGCTGGTCCTTCTTGCCGTCCTTGTCCCGGTAGTCGGGCACCTTCAGGACGGTGGTCTCGGTGATGTTGCCGTCCAGCGGCAGCGAGGCCACCGCGCCGCGGTGGGCGATGTCGCCCTTGCCGTCGCGGACGGTGACGACCGGCGCGTAGCCGTGCCCGATGAGGTAGACCTTGGAGTCGGCGGTCTCCAGCGGCTCGTTCACCTTGATCGTCTTCTTGCGGGGGGCGCCGTCCGCGCCCTCCCGGTAGGTGACGTGCGCCTCGTAGGTGCGCGGGGTGCCGCGCTGCGGGCCGGTGCGCTCGTACGTCGCCTCGAAGCTGTCCATGCGGAAGCTGAACGGCTCCAGGCTGTCGGTCGTGAAGAGCGACCCGGCCTTGAAATCGTCGTACTGGGTGAGCGTGTTCGAGAACTCGTCGCCCTCGACGATCAGCTTCTGGCCCTCGGACTTCCACAGCTGCCCGGACGCGAAGGCCACGAGCATCACGATCAGCGCGATGTGGAAGACGAGGTTGCCGGCCTCGCGCAGATAGCCCTTCTCGGAGCCGATCGCGTCCCCGTCGGCCCGGGTGCGGAAGCGCCGCTTCTTCAGCAGCTTCCCGGCGGCCGCGAGCACCTGCTCCGGCTCGGCGTCGGTGCGCCAGGTGGTGTAGGCGGGCAGCTTCGCCAGGCGGCGCGGGGCGGCCGGCGGGCGGCCGCGGAGCTGGCCGACGAACTGCCAGGTGCGCGGGACGATGCAGCCGATGAGGGAGGTGAACAGCAGGATGTAGATCGCGGAGAACCACACCGAGCTGTAGACGTCGAAGAGGCCGATCTTGTCGTAGAACGGCGCGACGGTGGTGTGCAGCGCCTTCCAGTTCTCCGCCTTCACCGAGTCGACGCTCGTCTGCGGGATGAGCGAGCCGGGGATCGTGGCGAGCGAGAGCAGGAAGAGGAGGATCAGCGCGACCCGCATGGAGGTCAGCTGCCGCCAGACCCAGCGCACCCAGCCGACGGCCTCCCGCCCGCACCAGGCGAGGTAGCCCACGGCGCCGGGCGCGCGGACCCCGCCGAACGAGCCGGGGACGCTCTGCGCGCCCTCCTCGGCCGGTGCCGTGGACAGCTGGGACCCGGCGTCGCCGATGTCCTTCTCCTCGGCGGCGGGGGTTGTCTCTGTCTCAGCCATCAGATCAGACCTCGGGAACGTAAGAACTGGACCACGTCTGGAGGTCGGCGACCAAGCGGTCCCACATCCCCGTGACGAGGAGGACACCGACCACGACCAGCATGAGGCCGCCGATCCGCATGACCCACGCATAGTGCCGCTTGACCCAGCCGAACGCGCCGAGAGCGCGCCGGAAGGCCACCGCGGCCAGTATGAAGGGCAGGCCGAGGCCGACGCAGTAGGCGGCCGTCAGCACGGCGCCGCGTCCGGCGCTGGCCTGGTTCTGGGACAGGGCCATGACGGAGCCGAGCGTCGGCCCGATGCACGGCGTCCAGCCGACCCCGAAGAGGATGCCGAGCAGCGGCGCCCCCGCGAGCCCCATGCCGGGTCTGGCGTGGAAGCGGAACTCGCGCTGCCCGAAGAGGTTCAGCGCACCCATGAAGGCCAGGCCGAGCACGATCGTGAAGGCCCCGAGGACCGTGGAGATCGTGTCCTTGTACTCCAGCAGGGTCTCGCCGAAGAAGCCGAAGAAGGCGCCCATGGAGACGAAGACGGCGCTGAAGCCGAGGACGAAGAGCGAGGACCCGGCGACCATCCGGCCGCGCTTGGCCTCGGCCATGTCCGCGCCGGTGACCCCGGTGACGTAGGAGAGGTAGCCGGGGACGAGCGGCAGCACGCACGGGGAGAAGAAGGAGACGAGCCCGCCGAGCACCGCGACCGGCAAGGCCAGCAGCAGGGCCCCGGTCAGGACGGTCTGGTTCATGTCCCCCGCGGCGGCGAGGGTGGTGACGGCGGTCACGGGGTCACTTCTCCGCGACCAGCGGGTCGAGCGTCTTGCGGAGCTCTTCCTCGCTCAGGGCCTTGATCGCCCGGGCCGCGATCCGGCCCTCCCGGTCGATGAAGACGGTCGAGGGGATGGCCTGCGGGTTGAGGCTGCCCTTGGGGAAGCGGAGCAGCACCCGGCCGCCGGAGTCGTGGAGGCTCGGGTACGGGACCTCGAACTCCTTCTCGAACTTGATCGCCGGAGCGGGGTCGGGGTCGCGGGTGTTGAGGCCGACGAACTGCACGCCCTTGTCCTTGTAGGCGTTCGCGACGGTGACGAGGTTCTTGGCCTCGGCCCGGCAGGGCGAGCACCAGGAGCCCCAGACGTTAAAGACGACGATCTTGCCCTTGTAGTCCTTGGCGACGTCGAGCGCCTTGCCGTCCAGCGTCTTGCCGGAGAGGTCCGGTGCCTGCTGGCGGCTGTTCTTGTCGTTCACCACGCTCACGCCGCCCGTGCCCTGCACGAACTGGGTCTGGCCGCCGCTCTTGGGGCCGTCGCCGGAACCGCAGGCGGTCAGGGACAGGGCCGCGAGGGCGGTCGTTGCGGCCAGCAGGGTGGTACGCCGGCGTGGGACAGGGCGTCGAAAGGCGCGGCAGGCACTCATGTGAAAAGTTTCGCATGGCACCTTTGGGGATCTTCCGCACCCCCCTGGCGGGCCCCTCGTACGGGTCCGCGCACGGGTGAGGCGCGGGTTTGGCCAGGGGCCGCCGGGGGTGTGCGGGCGGTTCAGTCGGGCCGGTTCAGTCGGGGCGGGCCGTCCACTTCTCGCCCACCTGGAGCTTGCGGAGCCCGCGCAGCAGGCCGGGGTCCTGGACGTCCAGCCAGTCGACGAACTGCCGGAAGGAGACCACCCGGACGTCCTTGCGCTTGTCGTCGGCGATGTACTTGAACGCCTCCTCGACGGCGTCCATGTAGATGCCGCCGTTCCACTGCTCGAAGTGGTTGCCCACGAAGAACGGCGCCCGGTTCGTCTCGTACGCGCGGTCGAAACCGGCGATGTACGACTCCGTCGCCTGCCGACGCCAGGCCGAGTAATTGCTCTTGGGCCCGCGCGTGGTGTTCTTCGACTGATTGGCGAGGATGTTGTAGTCCATCGACAGGACTTCGAACGAATGACCGGGAAAGGGGATCTGCTGCAACGGCAGATCCCATACTCCCTGCCGCTTCTTGGGCCACATCTGAAGTCCGCCGGGAGAACTGGCGTCGTAACGCCAGCCCAGTTTCCTCGCGACCGGCAGCAGATTTTCCTGCCCCAGCAGACACGGGGTGCGCGCGCCGACGAGTTCCTTGCGGTAGTCGAACGGCAGCGGGTCCAGATCCGTGAATCCGGTATTCGTCCGCCACTCCGTGACGAAAGCCATCGCCTGTTCGATTTCCGATTCCCAGTCCTCCTCCGTCCAGTTCCCGACCGACCCGGAACCGGAACAGAAGTGACCGTTGAAGTGCGTGCCCACCTCGTGGCCCTCCAGCCACGCCGCCCGCAGGTTCTCCAGGGTCGATTTGATGTGACTATCGGTCAGATAGCCGATGTCCGATGCCCCGACCGGGTTGTTCGGCGGCTTGTAGAGACGCTTCTTGCTCTCGGGGAGGCAGTACACCCCTGAGAGGAAGAACGTCATCCGCGCCCCGTGGTCGCGGGCCAGCTTGCGGAAGCGAGGGAAGAGACCGTTGCCGACCTCGCCCGCCCCGTCCCAGGAGAAGATCACGAACTGTGGCGGCCGCTCCCCCGGCTCCAGCGGCACGGGCCTGGGCGGCTGATGGGGCTGCGGCCCCGCGTCGGCGGTAGAACCGTCACCGATCGGGCTCGCCTTCGCCCGTTCGCTCGCCTTGGCCGAGGGGTTCTCGACGTCCGGGTCCGGGTGGGCGCAGCCGGCCACGCCCAGCGCCGCGGCCGCGCCCACACCCATGCCGAGGAGACCTCGTCGGCTGATATCGCGCATGTCGTCTCCGTCCGTACTCGCCGTGCCCTCCACGCTCTGTCGTCCATATAAAACGACATTGCGTGAGAGGGCGCGCCGAGTACGGCGGTTGCGCATTTTTGCCGGTCTTTGCGAGCCTTTACATGACTTTGTAGTGTCGCGCTTGCCGGGACCGGCCGTTCACGATCTCAGGCGCCGAATGCCTTTGAGCCGCCCTTGACCGGCTTTGCCCCCGCGAGCAGATGCGCCGGCACCAGATCGCGGGCCGGCTCGCTGTAGCCGACGGACACGATTTTGTCCCCCCTGAAGGTGAACGACGTCAGGCTCGCCAAAGTGCACTGCCGCTTGCGCGGGTCGTGCCACAGCCGCCGCCGCTCCGCGAAACTCCGCACGATCCAGATCGGCAGCTGATGGCTGACGCACACGGCCTCATGGCCCCGCGCCGCATCGCGCGCCGCACCCAGCGCGCCCATCATCCGCACCACCTGTTCGATATACGGCTCGCCCCAGGACGGACGGAAAGGATTCGTCAGGTACTTCCAGTTGGCGGGCTTCTTCAGCGCACCGTCACCGACGCCGAACGTCTTCCCCTCGAAGACGTTCTCCGCCTCGATCAGCCGCTCGTCGGTCACCAGCTCCAGACCGTGCGCCTTGGAGATCGGCAGCGCCGTCTCCTGCGCACGCTCCAGCGGCGAGGCGACCACATGGGTGATGTCCCGCCCCGCCAGGTGCTCGGCGACCCGGTCGGCCATCCGCAGCCCCAGCTCCGAAAGGTGGTAGCCCGCCTTACGCCCGTAGAGCACACCCTCCGGGTTGTGCACCTCTCCGTGCCGCATCAGATGGACGACAGTGATCTCACTGCCGCCGCCGTCGGCCTTGCCGGCCCCATGGGTCATATCGGTGGTCATGCCGTCCATCATTCCGTCGCCTCGGCAGCGGCCCGCGCCGCACCCGGCAGAGCCGCCGCGATCCGCTCGATCGCCGCGCTGTCATGAGCCGTCGACACGAACCACGACTCGAACGCCGACGGCGGCAGGTACACACCCTGCGCCAGCATCGCGTGGAAGAAGGCGGTGAAGCGGAACGACTGCTGCGCCTTCGCCCCCTCGTAGTCCCGCACCTCACGGTCGGTGAAGAACACGGAGAACATGTTCGACGCCACCTGGAGGCGGTGCGCCACGCCCTCCTTGGTCAGCGCCTCGCTCACCAGCGCGCGGATCTCCGCGGACACCGCGTCCACCCGCTCGTAGGCCGCGTCGTCCAGCAGCCGCAGCTGGGCCAGGCCCGCCGCCGTCGCCACCGGGTTACCGGCCAGCGTGCCCGCCTGGTACACCGGGCCCGCCGGGGCCAGGTGCGCCATCACGTCGGCGCGGCCGCCGAAGGCCGCCGCCGGGAAGCCGCCGCCCATGACCTTGCCGAACGTCATCAGGTCCGGCGCCACACCGTCGACGCCGTACCAGCCGGCGCGGCTCGTGCGGAAGCCCGTCATCACCTCGTCGGAGATGAACAGCGCGCCGTTCTTCTCACAGGCCGACTTCAATCCGGCGTTGAAGCCCGGTCGCGGCGGCACCACGCCCATGTTGCCGGGCGACGCCTCCGTGATCACACAGGCGATCTCACCCGGGTGCGCGTGGAACGCGGCGTGCACCGCCTCCAGGTCGTTGTACGGGAGGACGATCGTGTCCCCGGCCTGTGCGCCCGTCACCCCGGGCGTGTCCGGCAGCCCGAACGTCGCCAGCCCCGAGCCCGCCGCGGCCAGCAGCGCGTCCACGTGGCCGTGGTAGCAGCCCGCGAACTTGATCACCTTGGCGCGGCCGGTGAACCCGCGCGCGAGCCGGATCGCCGACATCGTCGCCTCGGTGCCGGACGACACCAGACGCACCTGCTCGACGGGCTCGATGCGGCCGACGATCTCCTCGGCGAGCGCGACCTCGCCCTCACCGGGCGTGCCGAAGGACGTACCGCGCCCGACGGCGTCCTGGACGGCGGCGACCACCTCGGGGTGCGCGTGCCCGAGGATCATCGGACCCCAGGAACACACGAGGTCCACATACTCCCGGCCGTCGGCGTCGGTGAGATACGGACCGGTACCGGACACCATGAACCGGGGCGTACCGCCCACGGCCCGGAACGCGCGCACCGGGGAGTTCACGCCACCGGGCGTCACGACCGCCGCTCGGTCGAACAGAGACTGCGAGACCGGGGCTTCATACGAATAAGGCACTTTGATCCTGACCTGCGGAAACGTAGGGAGGGACGGCGGTTGGCCGCGCGCCCCGGCTGGCAGCGGTGCGGAGTTCCCCTCGCTCGCGACCGGGCGTCAGCCCCCGCGCGTCTGCGAGACTGGGGCTTCATATGGGTAGCTCACGCTAGCCATGGTCTCAGAGCCACGCGGGGGATTGCCTTCGGGCGTTTCACACGCGGTTCACGGGGGAGGTCTCTGAGACGATGATCGGGTTGCGCGGCGGGGGCTGCCCTGCGTAAAAAAGCGGTCGGGTGGAGATATGCATCGCGGTGGCGGAGTGGGCGAGGGCACCGATGACCTGGGCCCCGAGCGAGCCCGGACGCCCCGCAGGGGGCGCCACAGGGGCCCGCGCGAAGAGGAGAGCGCACAGAGCGCCGTGAGCAGGAACGGTGGCCGGGTGGGGGTGACCTACAAGTACTTCGGGGCACCCAACAGTGCCGCGGCCGCCAGCGTCCCCATCTCCATGCGACCCGAGGAGCTCGGCGGCGACGAGCTGGGCATGGGCGGCATGTTCACGAAGATCAAGCCCGAGACGGTGGCCGCCATGGTCCTCACCGGCATCGAGGGCATACCCCTGCACAAGGTCCCCCCGCTGGAGCTGGTCGTCCTCCACCCCGACTACGCGGTCGTCAAGCTGCCCATGACCGTCGTCGACCCCCTGCGCGGCATCGGCGAGGAATCGGTGGGCGCCGCCGCCTTCATCTGGTCCACGGTCCCCGACCGCGGCGGCCCGCCCGACGCCTTCACCATCTACCGCCTGCTCAACGAGTGGCAGGACTTCTCCCACCGCCTCCACGAGGCCGGCCACCAGCCGTACTGCCTGGTCTGGCCCTGACTCCGGCCCGGACGCACGGCCCCTAACCTTCCTTCCATGCTCACCCTCCGCTCGATCGCCCTCTTCCTCCTCGCCGCGCTGCTGGAGATCGGCGGCGCCTGGCTCGTCTGGCAGGGCGTCCGCGGCAGCGGCTCGGGAGCGGGGCGCGGCTGGGCGTGGATCGGCGCCGGCATCGCCGCCCTCGGCGCCTACGGGTTCGTCGCCACCCTCCAGCCGGACGCCGAGTTCGGCCGCATCCTCGCCGCCTACGGCGGGGTCTTCGTCGCCGGCTCCCTCGCCTGGGGCATGGTCGCGGACGGCTACCGCCCCGACCGCTACGACGTCGCCGGCGCCCTCGTCTGCCTCGCCGGCGTCGCGATCATCATGTACGCACCGCGCCCCCGCTGACTGTGACGCCGCGGACAGCGCCCGGCGACGGGCCGCACATATCCTGCGACCGGATCACCCACGTCACGCCACGTCCCAGGAGGCCCACCATGAGCACCCGCACCGCCGTCATCACCGGGGCGAGCAGCGGCATCGGTGCCGCCACCGCCCGGCAGCTGGCCGCCGCGGGCTACCGCGTCGTCCTCACCGCCCGGCGCGAGGACCGCATCGAGGCCCTGGCCGCGGAGCTGACGGCGGCCGGACACGAGGCCGGCGCCCACGCCCTCGACGTCACCGACCGCGCGGCGATCGACGCCTTCGCGGCCGGCCTGGACCGCTGCGACGTCCTCGTCAACAATGCCGGCGGCGCCCTCGGCGCGGACCCCGTGCGCAGCGCCGACCCCGCCGACTGGCGCACGATGTACGAGGTCAATGACCTGCTCGATCGGCTTGTACGCCGCCGGGATCTCGTCCACGACGCCCGAGTCCTTGCGGCACTCCACGCCCCGGGTCTGATCCTCCAGGTCCCGCGTGGAGAAGCGCTTCTTCGCGGCGTTCCGGCTCATCCGGCGGCCGGCGCCGTGCGAGGCGGAGTTGAAGGAGTCGGCGTTGCCGAGGCCCTTCACGATGTACGAGCCGGTGCCCATCGAGCCCGGGATGATGCCGAACTCGCCGCTGCCCGCGCGGATCGCGCCCTTGCGGGTGACGAGCAGGTCCATGCCGTCGTACGTCTCCTCGGAGACGTAGTTGTGGTGGCAGGAGATCACGGGCTCGAAGGTGACCTTCGTCTTCTTGAACTCCTTCCGGACCACGTCCTGGAAGAGCCCCATCATGATGGCCCGGTTGTGCTTCGCGTACTCCTGCGCCCAGAACAGGTCGTGCCGGTAGGCCGCCATCTGCGGGGTGTCCGCGATGAAGACGGCGAGGTCGCGGTCCACCAGGCCCTGGTTGTGCGCGAGCTTCTGCGCCTGGCCGATGTGGTGCTCGGCCAGCTCCTTGCCGATGTTCCGGGAGCCGGAGTGCAGCATCAGCCAGACCGCATTTGATTCATCGAGACAGAATTCAATGAAGTGATTTCCGGATCCGAGCGTTCCCATCTGCTTCACTGCCCGGCCCTGACGGAATTTGACCGCCTCCGCCACCCCGTCGAACCGCCCCCAGAAGTCGTCCCACCCCGCCGTGGGGAAGCCGTGCAGCCGGCCCGGGTCCACCGCGTCGTCGTGCATGCCGCGGCCCACCGGGATCGCCTGCTCGATCTTCGAGCGCAGCCGGGAGAGGTCCCCCGGGAGGTCGTTCGCCGTCAGGGACGTCTTGACGGCCGACATGCCGCAGCCGATGTCCACGCCGACCGCCGCCGGGCAGACCGCGCCCTGCATGGCGATGACCGAGCCGACCGTGGCGCCCTTGCCGAAGTGGACGTCCGGCATCACGGCCAGACCCTTGATCCACGGCAGGGTGGAGACGTTGCGCAGCTGCTGCATGGCGACGTCCTCGACCGTGGCCGGGTCGGCCCACATGCGGATCGGTACGCGGGCGCCGGGCACCTCGGTGTAGGACATGGCTTTTCCTCATAACCCCGTAAAAGAAAGATAACGCAAAAGCCGGACATATCTCACGATTCACGGCAGCGAACCGGCGGACGCAGCGGCCTGTGCGGTAGACATACTGTCCAGCCCACCGCTTCCCGGCGGCAACACGTTTTCGGGCGGCCAGACGAAGCAGACGAAGCGATCGCCGAGCCGATCGGGCGAAAGCCGGGCGAAGATCGGGCGAAAGGAGCCACGGACCGTGCAGCCAAGGGCATACGCACCGGCCGCCGCACTGGCTGCGGCCGTGCTCACCGCGGGGCTCACCGCGTGCAGCGGCGCCTCCGGCACCAGCAGTGGCGGTGACGACGCGAAGCCCGGGCAGCCCGGCTCGTCGGCCCCCGCCGCCGAGCCCGGCAAGTACCGCGGCCTCCCCGAGCCCTGCGGCTACGTCAGCCGCGACACGCTGCGCCGCCTGCTGCCCGCCGGCGAGGACGAGAGCGAGGCCGAGGCGGAGAAGCTCTACCGCGGCCAGGCGACGATCACCTACGACACGGACCGCCGCGTCGGCTGCCGCTGGCGGCAGGAGGCCCCGGAGGGCACCCGCCACCTGGCCGTCGACTTCGAGCGCGTCGTGTCGTACCAGGCGGGGGTCAGCGACGAGCAGCGGGCGCAGCAGCTCTACGAGCGCCAGTCGACCGCCGCGAACATCCCGGCCGCGTCCGGCAGCCCGTCCACCGGCCCGAGCCCGTCCGGCTCCGGCTCCCCCGCCGCGAGCGCGAGCCCGGGCCCGCACGCCCAGGGCGGCTCGGGCAGTGAGAAGCCCAGCGGCCCGGCGTCCCCGTCGGGAACGCCCGGGGCGCCCTCGTCCGCGCCCTCCGCGTCCTCTCCGGCGCCCTCCACCGGCCCCGACCTCCGCCCCCGGGTGCTGGACGACATCGGCGACGACGCGTTCGTCGACGACAAGCTGTCCGCCTCGGGTTCGGGGGTGCACCGGGACATCACGATCGTCTTCCGGTCGGCCAATGTGCTGGTCAAGGTCACCTACGACCAGTGGTCGACGGACAAGCAGCACGTCCCCAGCAGCGAGGACCTCCAGGGCAAGGCCCACGGCCTGGCCCGTGAGCTGGACGCGGGGCACTTCGGCAACTAGCCCGGCGAGTACCGCCCCATTTCGACCGCCTCCGCGCGTCGGCCAGCTACCGTGCCGACCAGACAAACAGGCGCACACCCCGCCCCCGACACTGAACGAGTGAAGGACCCATGCACCGAACAGCCCCGCGACTCGCCCGAATCCTCGCCTGCGCCGCAGTACCGGTGATGCTCGTCGCCACCGGCTGCTCGGACGACGACGGCTCCAAGAAGAAGGACAAGGCGTCGCCGTCCCGTTCGGCGACGCCGAGCGCCACGCCGTCGGTGAAGGCGGCCACCTTCACCAAGCTGCCCGAGGCGTGCAAGGCGGTCACCGCGAAGACCGCCGAGGAACTGGTGCCGAAGGCGAAGAAGAAGGAGGGCGAGTCCCTCCCGGCCAGCGACGCCAACGACTCCGCGAGCTGCTTCTGGAACGGCCTGAACGACGAGGACGCCAAGGACCTGCAGTTCCGTACCCTGACGGTCTCGCTGAAGCGCTTCGTCGCCGACCCGACGCTGGGCTCGGGCGAGAAGCGCGCCGAGACGTTCGCCGCCCAGCGGGTCACCAAGGCCGCCACGGAGGACGGCGCCAAGGACGCGAAGACGGAGAAGGTCGCCGACCTCGGTGACGACTCCAGCAGCGTCGCCTCGGACTACCGCAAGGACGACGACGACTACCGCAACGCCATCGTCGTCACCCGCACGGCCAACGTGGTGATCACCGTCAAGTACAGCGGTGCCGGTTTCCAGGGGGCGAAGAACCCGGACGCGGGCGAGCTGATGAAGGACGCGCAGGGCGCGGCGAAGGAGGCCGTGACCGCGGTCGCCGAGGCCAACAAGAAGAGCTGAGCGAAAACGCCGAAGGGCCGCCACCCGGGTAACGGGGTGGCGGCCCTTCGGCGTTTTTCGCGGGTCAGGCGCCGAGCAGCTTGCGCACCCGGTCCGCCCCCACCGCGAGGAGCAGCGTGGGCAGGCGCGGGCCGGTGTCACGGCCGACGAGCAGGTGGTAGAGCAGCGCGAAGAAGGAGCGCTGGGCGACCTTGAGCTCGGGGGTCGGCTTGGCGTCGGGCGCAAGGCCGGCCTGGACCTTGGGCACGCCGTAGACGAGCGTGGTCAGGCCGTCGAGGGACCAGTGGTCGTCCAGCCCGGCGCTCAGCAGGCGCAGCGATTCGCGGGCCTGGTCGTCGAGGGCGGCGAGGGCCTCGGTGTCGGGCTCGGCGCGGACGATGGTGCGGGACTCGGCCGGGACCTGGGTGTTGATCCAGTGCTCGGCCCGGTCGAGCCGGGGGCGGGTCTCGTCCAGGGAGGTGACCGGGTTCTCCGGGTCGAGGTCGCCGAGGATGCGCAGGGTCTGCTCGTCGTGGCCGCCGGTGATGTCGACGACGGAGGCGAGCGTGCGGTAGGGCAGCGGGCGGGGGGTCGTCGGCAGGTCGCCGGCGGCGGTGCGGACGGCGCGGCTGTAGGCGGCGGCGTCGGCGGGTAGCACGGTGCCGTCGGCGACCTTGGAGGCCAGCTTGTCCCACTCGTCGTAGAGCCGCTGGATCTCCTGGTCGAAGGCGATCTTGAAGGACTGGTTGGGCTTGCGGCGGGCGTAGAGCCAGCGCAGCAGCGGCGCTTCCATGATCTTCAGGGCGTCGCCGGGAGTGGGGACGCCGCCCTTGGAGGAGGACATCTTGGCCATGCCGCTGATGCCGACGAAGGCGTACATGGGGCCGATGGGCTGCTCGCCGCCGAAGACCTTGCGGACGATCTGGCCGCCGACGACGAAGGAGGAGCCGGGCGAGGAGTGGTCGACGCCGGAGGGCTCGAAGATCACGCCTTCGTAGGCCCAGCGCATCGGCCAGTCGACCTTCCAGACCAGCTTGCCGCGGTTGAACTCGCTCAGCAGGACGGTCTCGGAGTGGCCGCACGCGCAGGTGTAGGCGAGCTCGGTGGTCGTCTCGTCGTACGCGGTGACGGTGGTGAGGTCCTTCTCGCACGCGCCGCAGTACGGCTTGTACGGGAAGTAGCCCGCGCCGGAGCCGCTGCCGTCGTCCTCAGCGGCGGCGCCGGAGCCCTCGGCGGCCTCCAGCTCGGCCTCGTCGAGGGGCTTCTGCTGCTTCTGCTGCGGCTTCTTGGCGGCCGCGGCGGGGTCCTTCTTCGTGCGGTACTGATCGAGGACGGCGTCGATGTCGCCGCGGTGCTTCATGGCGTGCAGGATCTGCTCGCGGTAGACACCGGAGGTGTACTGCTCGGTCTGGCTGATCGGGTCGTACTCGACGCCGAGCTCGGCCAGGGCCTCGACCATGGCGGCCTTGAAGTGCTCGGCCCAGTTGGGGTAGGCGGAGCCGGCCGGGGCGGGCACGGAGGTCAGGGGCTTGCCGATGTGGGCGGCCCAGGACTCGTCGATGCCGGGGACGCCGTTCGGGACCTTGCGGTAGCGGTCGTAGTCGTCCCAGGAGATCAGGTGGCGGACCTCGTGGCCCCGGCGGCGGATCTCGTCCGCGACCAGGTGCGGGGTCATGACCTCGCGCAGGTTGCCCAGGTGGATCGGGCCGGAGGGGCTGAGCCCGGAGGCGACGACGATGGGTTTGCCCGGGGCCCGGCGCTCCCCTTCGGCAATGACCTCGTCGGCGAATCGGGAGACCCAGTCGGCCTCGGTGCTCTGAGCCACGTGCGGCACTTCCTTCCTTACGGTCCTGGCATGACCATTGTCCCAGACGGACGGGGCGGCTCCGGGGTTGCTCGCGGCCGGGCGAAGCACACGAAAACGGCATGCCGGGCCCTGAGGGGCGCGTGGGATACTCGGTCGTATCGAAAATGCCCTCTACCGGAATGGCACCCACCCCATGGCTTCGGTTCCTTCCCTCGCTTCCTCGCTCCACCAGCGCATCGCGGACGCTCTCTCGGCCGCCCTGCCGGAGGCCGGCGCCGCCGACCCGCTGCTGCGACGAAGCGACCGGGCCGATTTCCAGGCCAACGGGATGCTGGCGCTGGCCAAGAAGCTGAAGGGCAACCCGCGGGAGCTCGCGGCGAAGGTCGTCGAGCAGCTGCCGGCCGGTGAGCTGATCAAGGACATCGAGGTCTCGGGCCCCGGCTTCCTGAATGTCACGATCACCGACGAGGCGATCACCCGGACCCTCGCCGCGCGCGCCGCCGACGACCGTCTGGGCGTGCCGCTCGCGGAGCACCCGGGCACCACGGTCATCGACTACGCCCAGCCGAACGTGGCCAAGGAGATGCACGTCGGTCACCTGCGCAATTCGGTGATCGGTGACGCGGTCGTGCGGATCCTGGAGTTCTCCGGCGAGCAGGTCGTGCGCCGGCACCACATCGGTGACTGGGGCACCCAGTTCGGCATGCTCATCCAGTACCTGATCGAGCACCCGCACGAGCTGGACCACAAGGGGGGCGAGGTCTCCGGCGAGGAGGCCATGTCGTCGCTGAACCGGCTGTACAAGGCGTCGCGGACGCTCTTCGACTCCGACGAGGAGTTCAAGGCCCGCGCCCGGCGCCGGGTCGTCGACCTCCAGGCCGGTGACGCGGAGACCCTCGCGCTGTGGCAGCGCTTCGTCGACGAGTCGAAGATCTACTTCTACTCGGTCTTCGAGAAGCTCGACGTGGAGATCCGCGACGAGGACATCGTCGGCGAGTCCGGTTACAACGACATGCTCGCCGAGACGTGCCGCCTGCTGGAGGAGTCCGGTGTCGCCGTCCGTTCCAACGGCGCGCTGTGCGTCTTCTTCGACGACGTCAAGGGCCCGGACGGCAAGCCGTCGCCGCTGATCGTCCAGAAGTCGGACGGCGGTTTCGGCTACGCGGCCACGGACCTGTCCGCGATCCGTGACCGGGTGGGCAGCCTCAAGGCCGACACGCTGCTGTACGTGGTGGACGCCCGGCAGTCCCTGCACTTCAAGATGGTCTTCGAGACCGCGCGCCGGGCGGGCTGGCTGACCGAGGGCGTCAAGGCCGTCCAGCTCGGTTTCGGCACGGTGCTCGGCAAGGACGGCAAGCCGTTCAAGACGCGTGAGGGCGAGACGGTCCGGCTGGTCGACCTGCTCGACGAGGCGATCGACCGGGCGACGGCGGTCGTCCGGGAGAAGGCGCAGAACCTGACCGAGGAGCAGATCGCCGAGCGCGGTGCCCAGGTGGGCATCGGCGCCGTGAAGTATGCGGACCTGTCGACGTCCGTCTCCCGCGACTACAAGTTCGACCTGGACCAGATGGTGTCCCTCAACGGCGACACCAGCGTCTACCTCCAGTACGCGTACGCCCGGATCCAGTCGATCCTGCGCAAGGCGGGCGAGGCCCGCCCGGCGGCCCACCCGGAGCTGCCGCTGGCCCCGGCCGAGCGGGCACTGGGCATGCACCTGGACCAGTTCGGGGAGAACCTCGCCGAGGTCACGGCCTCGTACGAGCCGCACAAGCTGGCCGGTTACCTGTACCAGCTGGCGTCGCTGTACACGACGTTCTACGCCGAGTGCCCGGTCCTGAAGGCCGAGACCCCGCAGCAGGTCGAGAACCGCCTCTTCCTGTGCGACCTGACGGCCCGCACCCTGCGCCAGGGCATGTCCCTGCTGGGCATCCGGACGCCCGAGCAGCTCTGATCCACCGGAGCGGGGGCGGGGTGTCTCACCCCGCCCCCAGTTCGAACCAGACCAGCTTGCCGGTGAGCCCCTGCGGCTGATCGCGCAGGGCGAAGCCGCCCCAGCTGTCGGCGCACTTCATCACCAGCTTCAGCCCCCGGCCCTGTTCGGCGTCCACCGCGGGCTGCCCCGGGATGCCGAGGCCGGGGAGCTTGGGGTTGGTGTCCCAGACGCTCACGCGCACCCGTGGGCCCTCGCGCCGTACGCGCACCGAGGCGGGCCCGTCGGAGTAGCGGTAGGCGTTGGTGACCAGTTCGGACGTCAACAGTTCGGCGATGTCCGCCAGTTCGGGGAAGCCGTGCTCCTGGAAGATCGTACGGAGCGTACGCCGTGCGATGCAGGGGGCCAGCGGGTCGCACGGGACTTGCAGGGTGTACTCCCAGTCCCCGGCGGTCTCAGGATCGTTGTCCATGCGCACACCTCCGCACTCTGAGTGGCGTGGCACACACCGTAGGGCCCCGGGACCATAGTTTTCCCGACTTCCGGAAAATACATGTTCCCTTGGATCACAGGGGCCGCCACGGCAGACTGGGCCGCACACGGGAGGGGTTGGATGCCACCGAGGAGTAGCCCGACAGCACGCCAGCGACGGCTGGGCGCGGAGTTGCGCAAACTGCGCGAACGGGCCGGAATGACCGCCTCCCAGGCCGGTGCCCTGCTGGGTGCCGACCAGGCCCGGGTCAGCAACATGGAGTCCGGGCGTGTCGGGATCAGCGCCGACCGGCTGCGGACGCTGGCGGGCCACTACGCGTGCGCGGACGAGCAGCTCGTCGAGGCGCTGGTGGCGATGGTCGGGGACCGCACCCGCCACTGGTGGGAGGAGTACCGCACCCTGCTGCCCGCGGGCCAGCTCGACCTCGCGGAGCTGGAGCACCACGCCACCAGCCTGCGCACGGCGCAGACGGCGACCCTGCCCGGGCTGCTGCAGACCGTGGAGCACGCGCGCGTCGTCTTCGGCCAGGGCATCCCCTCGCTGCGGCCGCCGGAGGTGGAGCACCGCATCTCGTACCGCGTCAAGCGGCAGGACGTGCTCTTCCGGGACGACCCCGTGCCGTACACGGCGATCATCCACGAGGCCGCGCTGCGGATGCGGTTCGGCGGCCGGGACATCACCCGCCGGCAGCTCGAACACATCCTGACGATGAGCGAGCGGCCCGGGGTGACGGTGCTGGTGCTGCCGTTCGCGGCGGGCGAGTTCCCCGGCTCGGGGCAGACCCTCTGCTACGCGACGGGTCCGGTGCAGGCCCTGGACACCATTCAGCTGGACCAGTCGCACGGCGTCGTCTTCCACGACGCCGAGTCCAAGCTCCAGCGCTACCGGCAGCTCCTGCGGCGCCTGGAGGAGCTGGCGCTGGACCCGGCCGGATCCCGCGACCTGATCCGCCTCGTCGCACGGGAACTCTGAGGGGCCGGACGGGCTTTCCAGCCCGTCCGGCGGTTGAGGACACCGCCGCGCAGCGGTGGTGCACCCCAGAAACCGCCGGACGGCGAAACGGCTAGAGCTGCCGCGCGACCTCGGTCGCCCAGTACGTGAGGATCATGTTGGCGCCCGCCCGCTTGATGCCGGTGAGCGTCTCCATGATGGCCCGGTCCCGGTCGATCCAGCCGTTGGCGGCGGCCGCCTCGACCATCGCGTACTCGCCGCTGATCTGGTAGGCGGCGACGGGGACGTCCACCGACTCGGCGACCTTGGCGAGGATGTCCAGGTAGGGCAGGGCCGGCTTGACCATGACCATGTCCGCGCCCTCGGCGAGGTCGAGCGCGAGCTCGCGCATCGACTCCCGGACGTTGGCCGGGTCCTGCTGGTACGTCTTGCGGTCCCCCTGGAGGGAGGAGCCGACGGCCTCCCGGAAGGGGCCGTAGAAGGCCGACGCGTACTTGGCGGTGTAGGCCAGGACGGAGACGTCCTCGTGGCCCGTCTGGTCCAGCGCGTCACGGATGACGCCGACCTGGCCGTCCATCATCCCGCTCGGGCCCACCACGTGGACGCCCGCGTCGGCCTGGACCTGCGCCATCTCGGCGTAGCGCTCCAGCGTCGCGTCGTTGTCCACGCGGCCCTCCGAGTCCAGGACCCCGCAGTGGCCGTGGTCGGTGTACTCGTCCAGGCACAGGTCGGACATGATGACGAGCTCGTCGCCGACCTCGGCCTTCACGTCGCGGATGGCGACCTGGAGGATGCCGTCGGGGTCGGTCCCGGCGGTGCCGGCCGCGTCCTTCTTGGCGTCCTCGGGCACGCCGAAGAGCATGATCCCGGCGACGCCGGCCTCACGCGCCTCGACGGCCGCCTTCCGCAGGGTGTCGCGGGTGTGCTGGACGACCCCCGGCATCGCGGAGATCGGCACCGGCTCGGCGACGCCCTCCCGCACGAAGGCGGGAAGGATCAGCTCGGCCGGGTGCAGCCGGGTCTCGGCGACCATGCGGCGCATGGCGGGGGTGGTCCGCAGCCGCCGGGGACGAGCCCCGGGGAACGTGCCGTACGTGCTCAACTCCGTGCCCTTCTACGCGATCCGGGCCGCCGCTCGCTCGGGCGGGTGACCGGGTCGCCGGCCTCCAGGGCCGCGTCCCGGCGCGCCGCGCCGAAGTCCGCGAGCGCCTCGGCGAGCTTGTGCACCGAGGGCTCGGGCGACAGCACGTCCACCCGCAAGCCGTGCTCCTCCGCGGTCTTCGCGGTGGCCGGGCCGATACAGGCGATGACGGTGACATTGTGCGGCTTGCCGGCGATGCCGACCAAGTTGCGCACGGTGGAGGAGGAGGTGAACAGCACGGCGTCGAAGCCGCCGCCCTTGATCGCCTCCCGGGTGTCGGCCGGCGGCGGCGAGGCGCGCACCGTCCGGTAGGCGGTGACGTCGTCGACCTCCCAGCCAAGCTCGATCAGGCCCGCCACCAGGGTCTCGGTGGCGATGTCGGCGCGGGGCAGGAAGACGCGGTCGATCGGGTCGAAGACCGGGTCGTAGGGCGGCCAGTCCTCCAGGAGACCGGCGGCCGACTGCTCACCGCTGGGCACCAGGTCGGGCTTCACCCCGAACTCGATCAGCGACCGGGCCGTCTGCTCGCCGACGGCCGCGACCTTGATGCCCGCGAAGGCACGCGCGTCGAGACCGTACTCCTCGAACTTCTCGCGGACCGCCTTGACGGCGTTCACGGAAGTGAAGGCGATCCACTCGTAGCGGCCGGTGACCAGGCCCTTGACCGCGCGCTCCATCTGCTGCGGAGTGCGCGGCGGCTCGACCGCGATGGTCGGGACCTCGCTGGGCACGGCGCCGTACGAACGGAGCTGGTCGGAGAGCGAGGCCGCCTGCTCCTTGGTGCGCGGCACGAGCACGTTCCAGCCGAACAGCGGCTTGGACTCGAACCACGAGAGCCGGTCCCGCTGCGCCGCGGCGCTGCGCTCCCCGACCACGGCTATCACCGGCTGCCCGCCGTCCGGGGACGGCAGGACCTTCGCGGCCTTGAGGACCTGGCCGACCGTGCCCAGGGTGGCCGTCCAGGTGCGCTGGCGCGTGGTGGTGCCGGCGACCGTGACGGACAGGGGGGTGTCGGGCTTGCGGCCGGCGGAGACCAGTTCGCCGGCCGCGGCCACGACGGAGTCGAGGGTCGTGGAGACGACCGCGGTGACCTCGCTCGCGCCGACCTCGGACCAGCAGGTGGCCGAGGCGGTACGGGCGTCCACGAAGCGCACGTCGGCGCCCTTGCCGTCCCGCAGCGGCACCCCGGCGTAGGCGGGCACGCCCACGGCCGTGGCGACGCCCGGCACCACCTCGAAGGTGATGCCCTCGGTGGCGCAGGCCAGCATCTCGTCGGCGGCGTTGCCGTCGAGGCCGGGGTCGCCGAGGACGGCACGGACGACCCGCTTGCCGCCGCGCGCGGCCGTCATGACAAGATTGGCCGTGTCCCGAAGGACAGGTACTTCGGGGGTGCCGACGGTTTTTGATGCCTCATCAGTAACCGTCTGGGCAGGCATGTCCACACTGGCGCGCGCATGAGCGCGCACCACGTCGATCACCTGCGGATCGGCGATCAGGACGTCCGCGGCCGAGAGGGCCTCCACGGCGCGGAGCGTCAGCAGTCCCGGGTCTCCGGGGCCGGCACCGAGAAAGGTGACGTGCCCGTGCTCGGGGCGGTTCGGGGCGGTGGGGTTCAAAGTACTCGCTCCCCCATAAGACCGGCCGCACCCTTGTCGAGCATCGCTGCGGCAAGCTCGTGCCCCATCCGTACGGACTGGTTCACGGCTTCCTCGCTGGACGACGGTACGGGACCGGTGGTGGACAGCTGCACCAGCGTCTTGCCGTCGGCCGAGCCGACGACGCCGCGCAGGCGCATTTCGGTGACAACCTGCCCGTCGGCCAACAGGTCGGCCAACGCACCCACGGGTGCGGAGCAGCCGGCCTCCAGGGCGGCGAGCAGGGTTCGCTCGGCGGTCACGGCGGCCCGGGTGAACGGGTCGTCGAGCTCGGCGAGCCGGGCAATGAGCTGCGCGTTGGTCGCTGCGCACTCCACTGCCAGGGCCCCCTGACCGGGGGCGGGCAAAACTGCGTCGGGCTCCAGGAACTGGGTGACGTCCCCGAGCCGCCCGATCCGGCTGAGCCCCGCGGCGGCCAGGACGACGGCGTCCAGCTCACCGGCGGCGACATAGCCGAGGCGGGTGTCGATGTTGCCGCGGATCGGCACGGTCTCGATGTCGAGGCCGAGCGAGCGCGCCCACGCGTTGAGCTGCGCCGTGCGGCGCGGCGAACCGGTGCCGACGCGGGCACCGGAGGGCAGGTTCTCGAAGGTCAGACCGTCACGGGCGATCAGGACATCCCGCGGGTCCTCCCGCACCGGGATCGCGGCCAGGACGAGGTCGTCCGGCTGCTTGGTCGGCAGGTCCTTCAGGGAGTGCACGGCGAGGTCGATCTCGCCCGCGAGCAGCGCGTCGCGCAGCGCGGAGACGAAGACCCCGGTGCCGCCGATCTGCGCGAGGGCCTCGCGCGAGACGTCCCCGTACGTGGTGATCTCCACCAGCTCCACCGGGCGCCCGGTCAGCTGGCGCACCGTCTGTGCCACCTGTCCCGACTGGGCCATGGCGAGCTTGCTGCGGCGGGTTCCGAGGCGCAGCGGACGCTGGTCCCCCGGCCCCCGCTCCGCCCTGGAAGAGGTGTCGTTCATGCCGGCTCCCGTGCTGTGTTCTGCCGATCGGCCCGCGTATCCGCCCGGCTGACGGCGGCGACGGCCTGCGGATCGAGGTCGAAGAGTTCCCGCAGCGCATCGGCGTAGCCGGCGCCGCCGGGGGTGGAGGCCAGCTCCTTGACGCGCACGGTGGGCGCGTGGAGGAGCTTGTCGACGACGCGGCGCACGGTCTGTGCGATCTCGGCGCGCTGCTTGTCGTCGAGGTCGGGCAGGCGTCCGTCGAGCCGGGCGATCTCGCCGGCGACGACGTCCGCGGCCATGGTGCGCAGGGCGACCACGGTGGGCGTGATGTGCGCGGCCCGCTGGGCGGCGCCGAAGGAGGCGACCTCGTCCGAGACGATGGTGCGGACCGCGTCGACGTCGGCGGCCATGGGCGCGTCGGCGGAGGCTTCGGCCAGCGACTCGATGTCGACGAGGCGGACGCCTTCGACGCGGTGCGCGGCGGCGTCGATGTCGCGGGGCATGGCGAGGTCGAGCAGGGCCAGGACGACGGGGGCCGCGGGCGCGGCGGCGCGGCCCGGCTGCTCGGCCGGGGCGCACTCGGCGTCGACGGCGCACAGCGCGTCCGCGCCGCGGGCGTCCGTCCGGTCCGCGAGGGCCGCGCGTATGGCGTCGGCCGTCAGGACCAGGCCGGTCGCGCCCGTGCAGGAGACGACGACGTCGGCGCGGGCGAGCTCACCGGCGACGGCGCTCATCTCCACGGCGGAGGCCGTGAAGCCGGCGGTGCCGGGGGCACCGGGCTCGGTGAGGATCGCCGCGAGGCGCCGGGCCCGCTCCACCGTGCGGTTGGCGACGGCCACGTGGGCCACGCCCGCGCGCGCGAGGGTCGCAGCGGCGAGCGAGGACATCGAGCCCGCGCCGATGACGAGGGCGCGCTTGCCCGCCGCCCAGCCGGCGACCGGGGCACCGGCCGCGAGCTGTTCCAGGCCGAAGGTGACGAGGGACTGCCCGGCCTTGTCGATGCCGGTCTCGCTGTGGGCGCGCTTGCCGACCCGCAGGGCCTGCTGGAACAGGTCGTTCAGCAGGCGCCCGGCCGTGTGCAGCTCCTGGCCGAGGGCGAGCGCGTCCTTGATCTGGCCGAGGATCTGGCCCTCGCCGACGACCATCGAGTCCAGCCCGCAGGCCACCGAGAAGAGGTGGTGGACGGCCCGGTCCTCGTAGTGCACGTACAGATAAGGGGTCAGCTCGTCCAGGCCGACGCCCGTGTGGCGGGCGAGCAGCGTGGACAGCTCGGCGACACCGGCGTGGAACTTGTCCACGTCGGCGTACAGCTCGATGCGGTTGCAGGTGGCGAGGACCGTCGCCTCGGTGGCGGGCTCCGCCGCCAGGGTGTCCTGGAGGAGCTTGGCCTGGGCGTCACGGGTGAGGGCGGCCCGCTCCAGCACGCTGACCGGCGCGCTGCGGTGACTCAGGCCGACGACGAGGAGACTCATGCTTTTTCCTCGCTTCGCTCGGGCAAGCCTTCGCCTTGGACGCGCCTTTCGATGATGCGCTCGCTCATGCCGGCATCACCGCCGGGACGTCCCCGTCCGGACCCTTCCTGCCGCCGCCCGCGGCGCGGGCCACGCGCGGCGGTACGGGCGTGGCGCCGGCGGTCGCCGCGGAGGCGGCCGCGGTCTCCTCGCCGGCCTTGCGCTGCTCGTGGAAGGCGAGGATCTGCAGCTCGATCGAGAGGTCGACCTTGCGCACGTCGACGCCCTCCGGCACGGAGAGCACCGTGGGCGCGAAGTTGAGGATCGAGGTGACCCCGGCGGTGACGAGGCGGTCGCAGACCTGCTGGGCGGCGCCGGCGGGGGTGGCGATGACGCCGATGGACACGCCGTTGTCGCTGATGATCGCTTCGAGCTCGTCGGTGTGGCGCACGGGCAGCCCGGCGACCGGCTTGCCGGCCATGGCGGGGTCGGCGTCGATGAGGGCCGCGACCCGGAAGCCGCGGGAGGCGAAGCCGCCGTAGTTGGCGAGCGCGGCGCCGAGGTTGCCGATGCCGACGATGACGACCGGCCAGTCCTGGGTCAGGCCGAGCTCACGGGAGATCTGGTAGACGAGGTACTCGACGTCGTAGCCGACACCGCGGGTGCCGTACGAGCCGAGGTAGCTGAAGTCCTTGCGGAGCTTGGCGGAGTTGACTCCCGCGGCGGTCGCGAGCTCCTCGGAGGAGACCGTGGGCACCGAGCGCTCGGAGAGCGCCGTCAGTGCGCGCAGATACAGCGGTAGCCGGGCGACGGTGGCCTCGGGAATCCCTCGGCTTCGGGTCGCCGGTCGGTGAGTTCGGCCAGTTGCCACGGTGCTCCTGCGGGTAGAGCGGGGCTGCGGGCGGCGCCTCTTCCCAGGACCGCCCCGTCGAACGCAGGCTATGCCTTTGTGAACGCGTGCACAAAGATGGTGTCCGCTTTGTCCGGGCAAAGTGACCGGCGTCACGCGCTGTTTCGGCCGGGTCCGGGAACCATCGGCCGCACCACCGCGACCGCCGGGCCGGGCGCACCCGCGCCCGGATTTCGCCGATGAGGACGTCGATGAGGACACGGACCGTCACTCCTCATCGCCATACCACCGGACACCAATAAATCGCCACATGATGGTAGTCGACTCAGGCACCCAATCAGGACGTTTCGAGGAGCGGCGCCCGGCCGGGCACAATGGCGGGCATGACCCCGCTGCTGAGCCGCCGCGCCCGGAAGAACCCCGCCGACAGCACGGTCACACTGATCGGCAAGCCCGGCTGCCATCTGTGCGACGCCGCCGAGGAAGTGATCGCCGAGGTCTGCGGCGAGCTGGGCGCCCGGTGGGAGAAGAAGGACATCACCCAGGACGAGGAACTGCACCGCAGGTATTGGGAGCAGATTCCGGTTGTGCTCGTGGACGGCGCGCAGCACGACTTCTGGCGGGTGGATCCGGCCCGCCTGCGCAAGGCCCTGGGCGGCTGACACGCGGGGAGTAACCGGACCGTCGCGGGATGTTCACACCGCCGCATCGTCCCGACTCCGGATGCACCGAACAAACTGGCTATGCTCGCGCCATGGCCGCACTGGGATGGATCACTCCGCGCAGGCGCTCCGCCACCGCACGCAGCGTGCTGGCAGGCGAGGCCGCGGCGGAGGCAGCCCGCAAATCCGCGCAGGAAGCCGCCGGGCGCGCCGGGGAGAGCGAGCCCGCGGCCGCCGCCGGCGGGGCCGCGGAGCCGGAGTTCCCGGTCGCCGGCGATGTGAGAGCCGCCGCGTTCTTCGATCTCGACAACACCGTCATGCAGGGCGCCGCCCTCTTCCACTTCGGCCGCGGCCTCTACAAGCGCCACTTCTTCCGCAAGCGCGAGCTGATGCGCTTCGCGTGGCAGCAGACCTGGTTCCGGCTGGCGGGGGTCGAGGACCCCGAGCACATGCAGGACGCGCGCGACAGCGCCCTGTCGATCGTCCAGGGCCACCGGGTCTCCGAGCTGATGTCCATCGGCGAGGAGATCTACGACGAGTACATGGCCGAGCGCATCTGGCCCGGCACCCGGGCCCTCGCCCAGGCCCATCTCGACGCGGGGCAGAAGGTATGGCTGGTGACGGCCGCCCCGGTGGAGACCGCCACCATCATCGCCCGCCGGCTGGGCCTGACGGGCGCGCTGGGCACCGTCGCCGAGTCCATCGGCGGCGTCTACACGGGCCGCCTCGTCGGCGAGCCGCTGCACGGCCCCGCGAAGGCGGAGGCGGTGCGCGCGCTGGCCGCGGCCGAGGGGCTCGACCTCTCGCGCTGCGCGGCGTACAGCGACTCCGCCAACGACATCCCGATGCTGTCGATCGTCGGCTACCCCTACGCCGTCAACCCCGACAGCCGGCTGCGCAAGCACGCCCGCGAGCGCGGCTGGCGGCTGCGCGACTACCGCACGGGCCGCAAGGCGGCCAAGGTCGGCATCCCGGCGGCGGCCGGGGTGGGCGCGCTGGCGGGCGGCACGGCCGCCGCGATCGCGCTGCACCGCCGCCGGCGCTGACGCCACCGGCGCCCCGCCCGGCCGGTGCCGCCCCGGCACCGGCCGGGGTCAACCTTCGTCCCTTCCGTACCGCTCACTTCACGCCACCGGCGTGTCGTACGGACGCGGCACGCCCGGCACGCTGCGTAATCGGCCGTCACCCTCAGGCAATCCTGTCGTCATACCCTCACACGGCCGCTCCCAGTCCTCCCCTGCCCGGATTGCCACAACACGCTGCCCATTCGGCCACACCTTCGCCAAATACGGTCAACTCCCGCTCATAGTTCGATATTTGATCGATCGCCAAGCGGTAAGAGATCGAACGGAAACGGTGATTTGAGCAACTCGGTGTAGTGCCGCCTGTACGAAGCGTTATTCTCCTCAGACGCAAACCGGTACCCCTCTTGTCCCTACGACGAGTGAACGGTCCCGTACTGCACGTGATGGAAGCTCTGCCTCTGGGAGTCCCGTGTACCCACACGTCGGGGTTGACGCCTCGGGCCTGGCTACGCTGCGCGCAACGGTCCTCGACCGTCTGCGCGGCTTCGTCCCCACCGCGTACGCCGTCCCTGCCTTCGCCACACCCGTCCCCGCCGGCCCCTGCTACGCCCTCGCCGAGGGCAGCGCGGCGGTCGGCAGACGCGCCCGCCGCGGCGCCGGCGCCGGTACGTCCACTACGACCCGCCGCCCGAGCGCCGACAGCGACAGCGCCCGCATGCTGGATCTGGTCGAGCGCGCCCAGGCCGGCGAGGCCGACGCGTTCGGCCGCCTGTACGACCAGTACGCCGACACGGTCTACCGCTACATCTACTACCGCGTGGGCGGCCGGGCCACGGCCGAGGACCTCACGAGCGAGACGTTCCTGCGCGCCCTGCGCCGGATCGGCACCTTCACCTGGCAGGGGCGCGATTTCGGCGCCTGGCTCGTGACCATCGCCCGCAACCTGGTCGCCGACCACTTCAAGTCGTCAAGATTCCGGCTCGAAGTGACCACCGGCGAAATGCTCGACGCCAATGAGGTCGAGCGCAGCCCCGAGGACTCCGTCCTGGAGTCCCTCTCCAACGCCGCCCTCCTGGAAGCGGTGCGCAAGCTCAATCCGCAGCAGCAGGAGTGCGTCACCCTCCGCTTCCTCCAGGGCCTCTCCGTCGCCGAGACCGCCCGCGTCATGGGCAAGAACGAGGGAGCGATCAAGACCCTCCAGTACCGCGCCGTCCGCACTCTGGCCCGCCTCCTTCCGGACGACGCACGCTAACTCTGTGCGCTCGTTCACTCACCAGCGGTCACATCTCTACGGGCGCGTAACCCGGCCGCCGCGCCAGTCGTTGTGGGGGATGCAGACTCCCTGCGGTCGCGCCATGCCCGCAGCCACTCACTCGTTCGAGTGGATGCTCTCAAGGCGTGCAACCCTCCAGGTCTTCAGGGGAGTCGACCGTCATGACGAGAGGAGGTGCCGCCTGTGATCGCGAACGTTTCGGCGCACCGGCGGGCAAACGCCTTCGCCCAGGCGCTGGAGGACACAACACTCCAGGGCACGGCGGCCACACAGCCCGGCCCATCGGTGGACGACGCCGAGCAAGGCAAGCTGCTGGCCCTGGTCGGCGAGCTCGGCGGCATGCCCGCGCCCGAGCTCGACCCCGAGACCAAAACCGTGCAGCGGGCGCAGTTGATCGCCGCCATGGAGACCCAGTTCGCCGGGGGCTCCGCCGCACTTCCCGAGCCCCGGGCCGGCAGGTCCGCCGGCAAGGGAGCCCACCGTGCGAGCGCCCTCAGCCGGCTCAAGCCGCGCTCCCGGTGGTCCAAGGGCCTCGCGGCCGGCGGGCTCACGGTCGGGGTGGCGGCCGGGGCCTTCGGCGGTGTCGCCGCGGCGAGTTCCAACGCCCTGCCCGGCGATTCGCTGTACGGGCTGAAGCGCGGGATAGAGGATCTCAAGCTCGGCATGGCCGACGACGACGCCGACCGCGGCGGCCTCCTCCTCGACCGGGCGTCCACCCGGCTGCACGAGACCCGGCGCCTGATGGAACGCGGCCGGTCCGGCGATCTCGACCACGAGTCCCTGAGCGAGATCCGCAAGACGCTGTCCGGCATGCGCCACGACGTCTCCGAAGGCCACCGGCTGCTGCACTCGGTCTACCAGCGCGACGGCTCCCTCGGCCCGATCCAGCGCCTCTCCTCCTTCACCTCCTCGCACCGCGAGGGCTGGAGTCAGCTGCGCGAGAAGCTGCCCGTCCAGCTGGCCGACGTGGGCGCCGAGGTCACCTCGGTCCTCGCCGCCATAGACGATGAGGTCGGACCGCTCAGGTCCCTGCTGCCCGTCCCGGACAAGCACGGTGCCGCTCCCGGCCCCGGCACGTCCTCGCACGGCACCAAGAGCCGTACGGGCCACCCCGCGCCCCCGCCCTCGGCGTCCTCCTCGGCCGCCGACGGCAAGCACCCCGGGAGCCGTCAGCACCACTCCTCGGCGCCCGGCGGCCACGACGAGCGCAAGGGCCTCCTGGAGGACACCGGGCTGATCCCGTCCAGGCCCAGCCCCGGCAGCTCCGCCCCGGCCGGCGGCCCGCTCCACCGCGGCAAGGACGGCAAGCCGTCCAAGCAGCCGGACATCACCATCCCGCCGCTCCTCCCGGACATCCTCCCGGGCCTCGGCATCCGCGGCGACGAGGACAAGTAGCCGAGCAGGAAAAACAGTCGCGCGGCCGGGTGCGGCCGGTGTTTCGACACCGGCCGCACCCGACGCGAGCGCACTCCGCTCAGAAAAACACCGACCGCCGCTGCACCAGCAACTTGTACAGCGTGTGCTGAATCGTTTCTCGCACCTGATCGGTCAGGTTGAACATCAGCATCGGGTCGTCCGCCGCCTCCGGCGGATAGCCGTCCGTGGGGATCGGCTCGCCGAACTGGATCGTCCACTTCGTCGGCAGCGGCACCATCCCCAGCGGCCCCAGCCACGGGAACGTGGGCGTCAGCGGGAAGTAGGGGATCCCCAGCAGCCGCGCCAGCGTCCTGGCGTTGCCGACCATCGGGAAGATCTCCTCGGCGCCCACGATCGAGCACGGCACGATCGGCGCCCCGGCACGCAGTGCCGTGGAGACGAAACCGCCCCGGCCGAAGCGCTGGAGCTTGTACCGCTCGGAGAACGGCTTCCCGATCCCCTTGAACCCCTCCGGCATCACCCCGACCACCTCACCGCGCTCCAGCAGCTTCTGCGCGTCCTCCGCGCAGGCGAGGGTGTGCCCGAGCTTGCGGGAGATCTCGTTGACCCCCGGCAGCACGAAGACCAGGTCCGCGGCGAGCATCCGGATGTGGCGCCCGGCCGGGTGGTGGTCGTGCAGCGCGACCTGGAGCATCAGGCCGTCGACCGGCAGGGTGCCGGAGTGGTTGGCGACCACCAGCGCCGCGCCCTTGTCGGGGATGTTCTCCAGGCCCTTCACCTCGACCCGGAAGTATTTCTCGTACAGGGGGCGGAGTGCGGACATCAGCACCTGGTCGGTGAGCTCCTCGTCGAAGCCGAAGTCGTCGACCTCGTACTCGCCGGTGACCCGCCGCCGCAGAAAACTCAGGCCGTGGGCGAGCTTGCGCTCCCAGCCGTCGTCCCCGCCCCGCCCGTCCGCCGCCGTCGGCCCGGCGGCACCGTCCGCGGCGGCGGCCGGCTCCTCGTCCCGCTGCGGGGGGACGGGGGCGAGCGTCGACGGCGTCCTGTCCGTACGGGCCCGGCCCACGCGCTTACCCCGTCGCTTGGCCCGCGGTTCCTCGCCGAACGGGATGACCTTCGCGTCCGCCATGGTGAGTGCGCTCCTCAGTTCTGGCCACGGCCGGCAGGCAGTGCCGCGGCGATCCGGTCGACGGTACGGGCCAGGACCTCGGGCGGCAGCAGCCCGGGCCCCTGGCTGCGCGCGTAGTCCGCGAAGGCTCCCGCGGTGGTGTAGCCGGGCTCGAAGCCCAGAGTCTCGCGCATCTGGGTGGTGCGGACGACACGCCCGTGGGTGAGCAGCCGGATCTGCTCGGGCGAGAAGTCCGTCACGCCGACCGAGCGCAGCGCGGAGCCGACCCAGGTGACGGTCGGCAGGAAGAACGGCAGGGTGGGCCGCCCGAGGCGCCGTGCGGCCTGGGACAGCAGCAGCACGCCGTCACCGGCGATGTTGAAGGTGCCGCTGTTGAGGGTGCCTCTGCGGGGCTCCCCGGCGCCGATCCGCAGCACCTCGATCACATCGTCCTCGTGGACGAACTGCAGCCGGGGATCGAAGCCGAGGACGGTCGGCAGGACGGGCAGCGCGAAGTACTCCGCGAGCGGCGAGTCGGCGCGGGGCCCGAGGATGTTGGCGAAGCGCAGCACGCACACGGCCACGTCGGGTCGGCGGCGGGCGAAGCCCCGGACGTAGCCCTCGACCTCGACGACGTCCTTGGCGAACCCACCGCTGGGCAGCGACTTGGGCGGGGTGGTCTCGGTGAAGATCGCGGGGTCGCGGGGCGCGGAGCCGTACACATTGGTGCTCGACTTGACCACGAGCCGCCGCACGGACGGGGTCTTCTGGCAGGCGCCGAGCAGGCTCATCGTGCCGATGACGTTGGTCTCCTTGACCGTGGCCCGGCTGCCCCGCTTGCCCAGGGGGGTGCCGTTGACGTCCATGTGGACGACCGTGTCGACACCGTGCTCGGCCAGCACCCTGGCGATCGCGGGATGGCGGATGTCCGCCCGCAGGAAATCGGCCCCGCCGAGATGGTGCTCGGGCGGCACCGCGTCCACCCCGATGACCCGGTCCACGTCGGGCTCGCGCTGGATGCGGCGGACGAACCGGCCCCCCAGCTGCCGTGCGACTCCGGTGACGAGCACGACCTTGCCCAAGATCAGCGCCTTCCTTCCCACCCCTGCTCGGCTTGCGCGGACCACCGGGGCGGCTCGGGACGCGCCCGCGAGTGGTGTGGCCGCCACCGTAGCGGGTCGTTGTCGCGCTGTGATGAGCGGCCGATGCGGGGAGCTACATTTCAAGCCGTAGCGAGAAGGTCACTCAACGCGACCCCCGTGAGGCCATCCGGCCCCGGACGCACCGCAGCCCTCCCACCGCTGAGCGGTGGGAGGGCTGCGGGACGATCACAGCGACGCTGCTTACTTCTTGTTGCGACGCTGAACGCGCGTGCGCTTGAGCAGCTTGCGGTGCTTCTTCTTGGCCATCCGCTTACGCCGCTTCTTGATAACAGAGCCCACGACTACCCTCGCTTACATCGATTCACTCGGTGCGGGGCGTCCGAGCCCACACGACCTACATCGGGCCAGCCTACCCGGCACCGGGCGAACAGCGTAATCCGAGGCCCCCGTCAGGCTGTTTCCACCCCCACGTAGGACTCTCGGAGGTATTCGTGCACCGCTTGCTCTGGGACCCGGAACGACCTTCCCACCCGGATCGCCGGCAGATGACCACTGTGTACCAGGCGGTACACGGTCATCTTGGACACTCGCATCACCGCGGCGACTTCCGCCACGGTCAGGAACACGACCTCGTTGAGAGGCCTTTCGCCAGCAGCCATGACACACCTGAACCTTCCGCACATGACGCGCACCGGCTTCCCCTCCGGTGACTCCTCGTCGCTGCGCGCTCACTCCCCAGATTAGGGGCGGGTGATGCGAGTGGGGAAGAGGAGCAGCCATCGGCCGCCTACTGTGACAGACACGCTCGATTGAGTACATAGCGAGTAAGCGGTCGGTAGTAATCAGACCGCACAGTGTCATCAAGCGGAACGACGACGGACACCCGGCCCTCGGCCTCGCCGACGAACGGCGCGGGGTCGTCCGTATCGGCCGGCCCGATGGCCTCAATGCCCAGCTGACCTGCCCCGCAGACCCAGCCATGGTCCCCGATGACCAAGGCCGGCAACGGCCCTCCGGCGTCCGTCACGGCGGCCAGCGCCACCCGAAGCGGCAGCGGGGAATGCGTATGTGCGCCCGGCTCACTTCGAGACCCCCGTGCGCCGGGTTCGCGCACCATCGCGACTCCCTGAACGTAGTCAAGGCGGTAAGTACGTACTCCGAACCGGGTCGTTATGTCGACACTTCGACCCTGCGCAGGGGTGAGGACAGTGCATCCGGCCGCCGAGAGACCTGCGGCCAACCCGGCGTAGAAGCCCAGGAGTCGGTGGGGGTGGCCGGTGCCGATCAGCACCGGGGCGCCTGCCGCTGCCACGGCCGCGAGCCGGTCGGCGAAGGCATCGAGTGCCACGATCGTACGATCGGGGTCGATCACATCCTGCCCCGAAGCATGTCGGGGATCGTCCGAAACCCCACACTGCCGGCCCATCAGGCGTAACAAATCCCCCATGCGCCAGTCGTGTTCGGGCTCCAGGCCGATCAGCGCCCGGGGGTCCCGGGCCACGAACATGCGATATCGGCTGAGACTGCGTTCCCTGGTCGTGGCCACGGTCCCGGCCAGCCGGGCGGCAAGCAGATGTGCACGCAAGGTGCGAGGGCTCAACACACCCACGATGCTGCCGGACCGCCGCCCGGCGCGCGGGAAATCACCCCCGGTGTCCCACGCCCGGCCTAACCGGCCGGCCAACTGCGGGTGCGGGGGACGCGTCAGGGCAGGAGCCCGTGGGCGGGGAAGACCGCGCGCCGCGTCGCGAGGATCGCCTGGTCCAAGCGGTCGGCCGGGTCGTACCCCGAATCGGTGAAGTCCTGCCACTGCGGGGTTCGCCCGTCGGTCATCCGCAGCGGCCCCAACTGGCGGGTGCGGCGGAACACTTCCGCCCGCCAGCCTTCCGGCACCGCGGTCTCCGGCGGGACGGGCCGGCCGGCGGCGACCGCCACCAGGTGGGTCCAGGAGCGCGGCACGACGTCCACGACGGCGTAGCCTCCGCCGCCGAGGGCGACCCAGCGGCCGTCCGCGTGTTCGTGGGCCAGCGCGTGGCACGCCTCCGCCACCGCCCGCTGGGCGTCGAGCGATACGGCCAGGTGTGCCAGCGGGTCCTCGAAGTGTGTGTCGGCTCCGTGCTGGGTCACCAGGACCTGCGGCCGGAAGGCGGCCAGGAGCTCGGGGACGACGCCGTGGAAGGCGCGCAGCCACCCGGCGTCCCCGGTCCCCGCAGGCAGCGCCACGTTCACGGCACCGCCTTCCGCACGCGCGGCGCCGGTCTCCTGGGGCCACCCGGTCTGCGGGAAGAGGGTCCGGGGGTGTTCGTGGAGCGAGATCGTGAGGACCCTCGGGTCCTCCCAGAAGGCCGCCTGCACCCCGTCGCCGTGGTGGACGTCGACGTCCACATACACCACCCGTTCGGCCCCCAGCTCCAGGAGCCGGGCCACGGCCAGGGCGGCGTCGTTGTAGACGCAGAACCCGGAGGCGCCGCCGGGCATGGCGTGGTGCAGCCCGCCCGTGAAGTTCACCGCGTGCAGCGTCTCGCCGCGCCAGACCGCCTCGGCCGCGCCCACGGACTGGCCCGCGATCAGCGCGGCGGCCTCGTGCATGCCCGTAAAGGCGGGGACGTCGGCTGTGCCGAGCCCGTACGAGCCGTCCGCGGATGCCGGGTCCGCCGATGCCCGCCGTACCGCTTCGACGTAGTCCTGCCGGTGCACCAGTCGCAGTGTGGAGTCTCCGGCGGGCCTGGCCGCCGCCACGTGGACGGCCCGGTCGAGCTCGTACGCTTCGATCAGGCGCATGGTCAGCGCGAGGCGCACCGGGTCCATCGGGTGCCCGGGGCCGAAGTCGTATCCGGTTACTGCCTCGTCCCACATCAGCTGTGCGCGGCCGCTCATGCCCGTCACGGTAGCCGTCCGCCCTGGAGCCGGATCAAGCGGTGGGTGAACGCCCGGGGGCCGACGGGCGGGGCGTGGCGTGGATTACGCGAGGAGCCGCGGGAGTTCCCCCATGTCCCCGAAGAGCCCGGTGGCGCCGGCGAGCTTGTCGCCGGGGGTCATGGAGGTAAGCGCGTAGACGTCCATTCCGGCGGCTTTCGCGGCTTCGACGCCTCGGGGGCTGTCTTCGATCACGACACACCGGCTCGGTTCGACGCCCATGGAGCGGGCAGCGTGGAGGAAGAGGTCGGGTGCCGGCTTTCCCCTGCCGACGTCCGCGGAGCTGAAGATCCATTCGTCTTCGAACCACTCGTCGAGTCCGGTGCGCCGGTGTGCGACGCGAATGCGCTCATGGGTTCCGGAGGATGCGACGCAGTAGGACACGCCTTCGGCGACGAGCAGCTCCAGGACTTCGAGGGCACCCTTTATCGGCTGGAGTTCCTGCTCGAAGGCGGCAAAGGTGCGCGCGTGCAGGGTGTCGTCGAAGTCGACGGGCAGCTGCTGTCCGGTGCGCTCGAGCACGACGTCGTGCACATGGTGGACCGCGGCGCCCATGTAATCGCGCAGGGAGTCGTCGAAGCTGGTGGGGTGGCCCAGCTCGGAGAGGTACGTGGCGAGGATCCGGTTGGCGATCGGCTCGCTGTCGACGAGCACGCCGTCGTTGTCGAAGATGACGAGGTCATAGCGCATGGGGTCACCCTAAACGCAAAAATGCCTCAGGCCCCGAGTATCAACTCGGGGCCTGAGGCTAAAATTTGTTCGGCGGCGTCCTACTCTCCCACACGGTCCCCCATGCAGTACCATCGGCGCTGAAAGGCTTAGCTTCCGGGTTCGGAATGTTACCGGGCGTTTCCCTAACGCTATGACCACCGAAACTCTATGAAGTTAACCAACCGGAACACACACAGTCGTTACTTCAGAACCTACACAGTGGACGCGAGCAACTGAGGACAAGCCCTCGGCCTATTAGTACCAGTCAGCTCCAACCGTTACCGGTCTTCCACACCTGGCCTATCAACC